>NZ_VDFS01000054.1:0-7830 GCF_006151955.1 Georgenia sp. 311
AGCCGGGCGTCGAGCTCGGCGGTACCCCGCCGGCCCTCCGCCGTGGCGGCGGCGAGGCGCGAGGGTGTGGCCAGGCCCGTGCCGCCGTCGAGCGCGGTCACCGAGGCCGGTCCGGCCACGAGCCCGTCGCGCGGGGTGAGGACGCGCGGCACCCAGCCGAGGTGCTCGGCGGGCAGGTCGCCGGCCGCGGACGTGAAGTCCGAGGACTGGCCGGTGGCCGCCCAGCCGCCACCGGCGGCCTGGGTGGAGTTGCGCGAGTCGCTCACCGTGAGGGTGGGCAGGTCGCCGGTGTAGCGCCAGCGGTCCGGGCGCTCGCCGGCGGCGGTGAGCTCGACGCCGTCGCCGTAGTCACCGACGGTGAGGGTGAGGGCGCCGGGCTTGTCGACGATCGACACGTCGACGGGGATGCCGTCGGCGTCGCTCGGGCCGCCGTCCTCGGACAGCGCGCGCTGCCAGACGATGAGGTCGCCCACCTTGCCCTCGAGGCCGTCGACGCCGAGACCGGCGGCGCGGGTACGGGCCTGGAGGAGGGAGGCGAGCGCGGCGTCGTGGTCACCGGCGCCCGCGGCGGACTTCGCCGAGGCGAGCAGCGCGGCGAAGGCCGCCTTGGCCGCCGCGTCACCGCCGGTGGAGTCGGTGAGGATCTTCTCGACCTCGGGGAAGGTCACGCAGTCCCCGCCGCCGGAGACGAGCCCGGCGGTCCACTCGATGCCGGACAGGACGTGACCGAGCCACAGCGGGTCGGCCCACGACTCGTTGGTGTGGCCGGCGCCGGTGTACCAGGAGCGGCCGCCGTCGAAGTTCTGGCACCACGCGATCGGGTGGTCCTCACCCATCCGCCCGCCACCGGGGTTGTAGGTGGACTCGTCCAGCGTCATGAGGACGTGGACGTCCGGACGGGGGTTGACGGTGTAGTTGTACCACTCGTCGAAGCGCGACCACTCGGCGGGCAGGCCGGCGGTCGAGGGGTGCGCCGGGTTCTCCACGCGCATGGTCGCCTGCTGGTTCTGCGGGTGGTTGCGGAAGCGTGCTCCGCCACCGGTCAGCTGGCTGTACCAGGGCACGGTGTGCATCGTGTCGGTGGCGGCGTGGATGCCGACGTAGCCGCCGCCGGCGCGGATGTAGCCCTGGAACGCGGCGAGCTCGCTGTCGTCGAGCAGCCGCGGACGCGCCGGGTCCATGTTGTTCGTGCCGTCGACGGGCGAGACGAACAGGATCGTCGCGTACTTCTCGAGGTCGGCGGTGGAGGTGAAGGGCGTGGAGCCCATGGACAGGTCGGGCTGGGCCGGGTCCCAGACGTCGACGTCGAAGCCGTGCTCCTCACCCAGGCCGATGACCGCGTTGGTCGTGGCCGGGATGTGGGAGTGACGGAAGCCGAGCGTCCGGGACACGATGAGGACGCTGTAGTCCTCCTCGGCCTCGTCGGCGACGGCAGTGGGGGCGATCATGCCCGCCCCCAGGGCGACGGCGGCTGTGAGGACCGCCGCCCGTACTCGTGACACGTGCTGCTTCATTGCAGGCCTTCCTTCGGAGGAGTCGTCACGCGGACACGTCATTATGTTGCGCGCAACGACTTAATGGCGGGATCAGGCTACCAACCGGGCAAATCTGGGTCAATGGTCGTTAATCACCCGGTAGCGGACACCGGCGCGTCGGGATCTCCCCCGCTCCCGCGGTGCGGACTAGGCTCGGGACATGAGCATCGCGACCAAGGTGCTCGACCTCCTGACCGGGGACGAGCCCAACCAGCCCCGACTCACCTGGTACGGCCCGGACGACGAGCGCGTCGAGCTCTCGGGCCGGGTCCTGGCCAACTGGGTCACCAAGGCCACCAACCTGCTCGTCGAGGAGGGCGAGGTCGGCCCCGGTACCCGGGTCCTGCTCGACGTCCCGGTGCACTGGCGCGCGCTCGTGTGGGCGATGGCGACGTGGTGCGCGGGCGGGGAGCTCGTGCTGCCCCCCGAGGAGGAGTTCGAGGGGGACCGCGACGACGACGACGACCCCTACGAGCCGGAACCCCTGGACGACGAGGAGCCCGTCGACGAGGACGAGGAGAGCTCGGTCTTCCTCCCGGACGCCGACCCCGAGGAGCCCGACATCGCGGTGACCTCCCGGGCGGGCGACGCGCCGAGCGCCGGGATGCTGCTCGTCGTCGCGCTACCCGCGCTGGCGATGCAGGTCGACGAGCCGATCCCCGCCGGGGCGGTCGACGCGGCGGCCGCGCTCATGGGCTACGGCGACGTCCTCGACCCCGTCGAGGAGCCCGCGCCGTCGGACCCGGCGCTCTCCGGCCCCGAGGTCACCGGCTCCCAGGGCGGACCGGTCACCTACGGCGAGCTCGCCGACTGGTGCCGTGACCAGACCCCGGCCTCCCACCGCGACGAGGAGCGCCCGCGCGTCCTGTGCAGCCCCGGTAGCCGCCTCGAGATGCTCGCCCACGCCGTGGCGGCATGGCGGGCGGGCGGGTCGCTCGTCCTGCTCGGCGAGGACGTCGACTCCCGCCGTTTCGCCCCCATCGGGGAGGCGGAACGGGTGACCGTGCGCTGCTGACCGGGAGCCCACGAGTTCCGTCACCATCGCCTGTGGGCCAGACTGTCCCCATGCGAGGAATCATTCTGGCCGGGGGATCCGGCACGCGGCTGCACCCGATCACCCAGGGAGTGAGCAAGCAGCTCGTCCCGGTCTACGACAAGCCGATGATCTACTACCCGCTGACCACCCTCATGCTCGCGGGGATCCGCGACGTCCTGGTCATCACGACGCCGCACGACGCCGAGTCCTTCCAGCGCCTGCTCGGGGACGGCTCCCAGTTCGGCATCTCCATCAGCTACACCGTGCAGGCGGAGCCCAACGGCCTGGCGCAGGCCTTCGTCCTCGGCGCGGACTTCGTCGGCGGGGAGGACGCCGCCCTCGTCCTCGGTGACAACATCTTCTACGGCCCCGGCATGGGCCAGCGGCTGTCCCGCTTCGGCACCATCGACGGCGCCGCGGTCTTCGCCTACCACGTCTCGGACCCGACGGCGTACGGCGTCGTCGAGTTCGACGAGGAGTTCCGCGCGCTCTCCCTGGAGGAGAAGCCCGCCGAGCCGAAGAGCTCCTACGCGGTGCCCGGCCTGTACTTCTACGACAACGACGTCGTCGAGATCGCCAAGGCGCTCAAGCCCTCGGCGCGCGGGGAGTACGAGATCACCGACGTCAACCGCACCTACCTCGAGCAGGGGCGGCTGCGCGTCGAGGTGCTCCCCCGGGGCACCGCCTGGCTCGACACCGGCACCTTCGACTCCCTCGCCGACGCCACGTCCTTCGTCCGCACCGTCGAGGCCCGGCAGGGGCTGAAGATCGGGTGCCCGGAGGAGGTCGCCTGGCGCCAGGGCTTCCTCTCCGACGAGGAGCTGCGCGAGCGCGCCGAGCCGCTGCGCAAGTCCGGGTACGGCGAGTACCTCGTCGGGCTCCTCTCGCACAAGCACTGACCCGTCCTGCCGGCCCCCGGGCCGCCCCCGTCAGCCGGACGGCGTGGGGGTCGGCCCGGGGGTCTGCTCGTCGTCGGGCTCGGCCGTGGGCTCGGCGCCAGGCTGGGCCGTCGGCTCCGGCGTCGCCTCCGGGGTGGCGTCGGGCACCGGCTGCGCGGGTCGCAGGGCGAGGATCCCGGGCGGCACCTCGAGCACGTGGACGTACTGCGCCGGGTAGTCGGCCAGGCCCTCGCCGTCGATCTGCCGGACGCGCTGGACGAAGACGTCGAGCACGCCCCGCGAGCGCCACAGGTCGAGGTCGTAGCTCGGCTCCCACTCCCCCAGCGGGGTGTCGGTGAGGTCGCGCACCTCCCACGTGTTCGCGACGAAGTCGGTGAGGGTGGCGAGGCTCGCCACCGCGCCGCGGTCGGCATCCCGGATGATCAGGTGCGCCTCGGCGGACTCCCCCGCTCCGGAGACGAGGATCTGCGGGCGCGCGATCGGCACGGCCTTGGTGCCGCCGCCGCTGAGGGAGAAGTCCCCGGTGCGGAACTCCGACTCGCGCCGCTCCCACTCCCCCGTCCCGAGCGAGCGCAGGACCTGGTACTGCACGCCCTGCCCGGAGTCCCAGTAGGAGGCGATGTAGGGGTTGTCCTCGGCGTCCACGGTCATCGACGTCTGGTTCATGAGGTCGCTGCCCTGCGGCACGAGGGCGGCGTACTCGGCGTCGGCGCGGGTGATCGGCAGCGTGTCGTAGGGCCGGCCGTCGCTGCGCACCCACGCCCGGCCGGACGCGTCCGTCGAGCGGGCGTAGGCGACGTGGTGGTTCGTCGCGACGTCGGGGGTCTCGCGCCACGTCCACGACAGGTGCAGGCGCCCGAGGGAGTCGACGGCCGCCTGCCAGTACGCCGAGCGCTGCCCCTCGCCGTCGATGAGGTTGTCGTGGACCCGCTCCCAGCGCTGGCGCGCGGTGACGTAGCGGTTGAGGACGACGTTGCCGTCGCCCGAGCTGCCCTCGCGGTAGAGGAAGAAGAGGTTGCCGTCGGGCAGCCGGAAGAACTCCGGGTAGGTGACCGTCCGCTCGTGGGTGCCGACCATCGACCGGGTCGGGCCGAGGTCCAGGGAGTGGGGCGCCAGCGAGCGCGCGTAGGTGAGCGGGGAGTTGTGCTGCCCCCACGACAGGTGGAGGTAGCCCGCGCCGTCGACGGTGAGGCTGATGGAGTTGTGCGCGTCGCTGACGTTCGCGGTGTGCCGCGTCCAGCTGTACTCCCACGCCCCGCCGTCGCGGTCGCGGCGGGCCAGGACGAGGGTGCCGACCGCGTCGAAGTAGGCGGTGTACTGCCACCACGTGCCGTCCGGCGCCTGCGCGGTGGCCAGGGAGCTCTTGCGGAACGCCGTCGTGTTCACCGAGTTGTTCGCCCAGGCCACCGAGAGCGGCGACAGCTGCCCGGCACCTGCGCTCACCTCGACCGGGGTGGGGCGCCCGGGGCGGTGGGCCAGGGTGCGGGAACGCCCGTCCCAGTCACCGACGAGCACCTCGTCGGTCGCGCGGCCGTAGGGCGTGACGATGTCCGCCGGGCCCCCGGTGAGGGAGTTCTTCACGTGGTACTCGCTGCCGCGGCGCACGGCGACGGTGTCCACCCCGTCCCCGTCCCAGTCACCGACGAGCACGACGTCCCCGGCGCGGCCGTAGGGGGTGACGACGTCGGCGGGTCCGCCTGCCATCGTCCGGCGGAAGTGGAACTCCGCCCCACGGCGCACGGCGAGGGTGTCGGTGCCGGTGCCGAACCAGTCCCCGGGATAGGCCTCGTCGTCCGCGCGGCCGTAGACGACGACCTGGTCGGCCGGGCCGGGCGTCATCGAGTTCTTCACGTGGTACTCGTTGCCGCGGCGCACCGCGAAGGTGTCGACCCCGTCCCCGTCCCAGTCACCGACGAGCACGGTGTCCTCCGGCCGGCCGTAGACGACGACCTCGTCCGCCGGGCCGGGCCGCAGGGAGTTGCGCACGTGGTAGACGTTCCCGCGGCGCACGGCGAGGGTGTCGACCCCGTCCCCGTCCCAGTCACCGACGAGGACGGTGTCCGCCTCGCGCCCGTAGACGACGACCGTGTGCGCCTCGCCCGGGGAGATCTCGTTCTTGAGGTAGTACGTGCTCCCGCGGCGCACGCCGAGGGAGTCCTGGCCGGGGCCGACCGGCACCGAGAGCGTCTCGCGGGCGAAGCGCTGGGTGCGGCGGGCGCCGTCGATGACCTCCGGCCCGACCGGCAGGCCGAGCCCGTCGACACCGCCGCGCGCCGCGAACGGCCCGTAGAGCGGGCCCTTGACGGAGAAGCCGCCCGCCGCGGAGACGTAGACGGCACCGAACTGGAAGGTCTGGTGGCCCGCGCCGTCGACGGTCTCGACGCCGGAGGTCGGGTAGCCGAGCTCCCCGTGGCCACCATCCCGCGCGAACACCTGGAAGACCTGGCCGGTGACGGCGTGCACGCCGGCCGGGGTGGCGTACAGGCGGCCGTTGGCGTGGTCGCGGGCGACGGCGTTGAAGCCCACCTGGTACTGCGCCGACGTCGCCGGGCCGAGATCCTCGGCGCCGTTGTTGAAGACCCAGGACTCGATCGGTCCTACGGGCTCGGGCTCCTCGGCGGCCACCGCCCCGGTCGTCGCGGTGAGCGCGAGCGCCACCGCGGCCACGAGGCCGCGGCCCACGACGCTCCGGTCTCCGCGAGCCAGTCCCACGATCGATCCTCTCGTTGCACGATGTTTCCGCTCACCACATCGGCCTCTGCGACAATGGTGTGACGGTCCGGGGCCGGTGACCTTCGCCCCATGCCGACCGGTCACGCCTTGGAGGGAAGTATGCGCAGACGACGCATCGCTGCGTCCGTCACCTCGGTGCTCGCGCTGCTGCTGGGGACGCTCGTCGTCGCCGCGCCGGCGAGCGCCGCCGAGGAGCGGTACAACGTGCCCGCCGGCCGGGCCTGGGAGGTGGAGGGCCGCGGCTGGGGCCACGGCATCGGCATGTCCCAGTGGGGCGCGCAGGGCGCGGCCTCCAAGAAGGGCAAGCGCTACACCGAGATCCTCGACTTCTACTACCCCGGCACGACGATGAGCACCGTGCCCGACCGGCTGCTGCGGATCGCGCTGTCGGCCTACGCGCCGGCGAGCACCGTCACGCTGCAGAGCCCGCCCGGCACGACCTTCCTCGTCGCCGGGCAGGCGCTGCCCGGGGGCCGGCTGACGATCACCCGCACGGCCGGCGGCTACCAGGTCGAGCACCGCACGAGGCTCAACGGCTCCCTGACGCGGCCCGCCTGGACCGTGTCCGGCACGTCCCTCGCGGTCTCCGCCGGCACGAGCACGCCCGGCGACGGAGGCCTCGTCGTCCTCCCCCGCCAGAACGCCACCGACGGCACCTGGTACCGCGGCACGGTCAACCTCGTCGCGGGCGCCGCGGCCGGCACCTTCGACGTCGTCAACCACGTCACCCTCGAGGAGTACCTGCGCGGTGTGGTGCCCCGGGAGTCGCCCGCCTACTGGCACACCGAGGCGCTCAAGGCGCAGGCCGTCGCCGCCCGCAGCTACGGCCTGTCGGTGATGCGGCCGACCGCGTCCTCCGACCTGTGCGACACCGACCGCTGCCAGGTCTACGGCGGGCGCGCCGCCGTCGTCACCGACGGTGTCGACTTCCGCGTCTCGTCCAAGGAGGCGACGAGCACCGACCAGGCCATCGCGGCGACGAAGGGCCAGGTGCGCTGGTACGACGGCGCCGTCGCCTTCACCCAGTTCAGCTCGACCAACGGCGGCCACACGGCCGCGGGCAGCCGGCCCTACCTCGTCGCCCAGCCCGACCCGTGGACCGGTCTGGCCGACGGCGACACCCGCACCAGGTGGACCGACACCCTGCAGGTCTCCACCCTCGAGCAGTACTGCCCGGCGGGCGGCTCGCTGCGCACCCTCGTCGTCACCCGCCGCGACGGCGCGGGCGAGTGGGGCGGGCGGATCACCGGCGTGCGCCTGGAGTGCACGACCGGGAACGCGACGCTCACCACCCCGGGCAACACGCTGCGCTTCGGGATGCTCTCCAACTACTGGAAGCCCACCGCCGGGGTCGAGCCGCCGAGCGGCTTCTACCTCAACGACTCCTGGGGCCCGGTGGCCCACCACGAGTTCGCCTTCGGCCGGCCCGGGGACGTCGCCCTCGCCGGGGACTGGGACGGGGACGGCACCGACGCGGTGGCGGTCCGCCGCGGCCGGGAGTACCACCTCACCGCCGCCCACGACGGGCGCACCGCCCGCTCGGTCGCCTACGGCCAGCCCGGCGACGAGGTGCTCGTCGGGGACTGGGACGGCAACGGCACCGACACCCTCGCCGTGCGCCGCGGCA
>NZ_VDFS01000054.1:8247-10747 GCF_006151955.1 Georgenia sp. 311
GGGCCCCGCGCACACGCTCGTGCCCTACGGCCGGGCGACCGACGCCGTCCTCGCCGGGGACTGGGACGGCAACGGCACCGACACCCTCGCCGTACGCCGCGGCAGCGAGTACCACATCAAGAACTCGATGACCGCGGGCGTCGCGGACCGCGTGGTCGTCTACGGGCGGGCGGGTGACTCCGTCACCGTCGGCGACTGGGACGGCAACGGCACCGACACCCTCGGGGTGCACCGCACGCACTGACCGCCCGCCCGGCCACGCCGGTAGGCTGGGCGGGCACGTCGGCCACGAGAGAGGAAGAGCTGTGGAGTTCCGCGAGCTGAACGTCCCGGGAGCCTGGGAGATCACCACCAAGCAGCACGGCGACCCCCGGGGCGTCTTCCTCGAGGTCTTCAAGGAGCAGGCGTTCGTCGACGCCGTGGGCCACCCCTTCACCCTCAAGCAGGTGAACTCCTCGGTGTCCGCCGCCGGCGTCCTGCGCGGCGTGCACTTCGCCCAGGTGCCGCCCTCGCAGGCCAAGTACGTCAGCTGCCCGCGCGGCGCCGTGCTCGACGTCGTCGTCGACATCCGGGTCGGCTCCCCGACGTTCGGCCAGTGGGACGCCGTCCTGCTCGACGACGTCGACCGCCGCTCCATCTACATCTCCGAGGGACTGGGCCACGCCTTCTGCTCCCTCGAGGACGACTCCACCGTCGTCTACCTGTGCTCCGAGCCCTACGCCCCGGGCCGCGAGCACGGCATCAACCCGCTGTCGCTGGGCATCGACTGGCCCACCACGGCGCGTGACGGCAGCCCGCTGGAGCTGCGCCTGTCGGAGAAGGACGAGGCAGCCCCCACGCTCCAGGAGGCGCAGGACGCCGGGCTGCTGCCGCACATCGACGAGGTCCGCGACTTCCTCGCCTCGCTGCGCGCGTGAGCCACCAGGCACCGGGCGGCGGTGCCGGCGTCACCGCCGTCGTCGTCACCTACGAGCCGCAGGTCGAGGTCACCGGCCCGCTGCTCACCGCGCTCGCCGAGCAGTGCGGCGCGGTCGTCGTCGTCGACAACGGCTCGGCGCCGGAGCGCCTCGACGCGCTGCGCGCCGAGTGCGACCGGGTGGGTGCCGAGCTCCTCGCGCTGCCGGTCAACCAGGGCATCGCCGCGGCGCAGAACCTCGGCATCGCCCGCGCCGCCGGTGCCGAGCACGTCCTGCTCATGGACCAGGACTCCCTGCCCGCACCGGACATGGTCGACCGGCTCGTCGCCGCGGTCCACGCGGCCGTGGCCGAGGGGCACGCGGTCGGGGCGGTGGGCCCGGTGTCGGCCGACACCCGGTCGACCACCGAGCAGATGGTCTACGTCTCGCGCCGCTGGGGCCCCCGCCGCGCCACCGCGCAAGAGCTGGCGGCCGAGCGGGTCGAGACGGCCTTCCTCCTCGCCTCGGGCTGCCTCGTCCCGGCGCCCGTGCTCGAGCACGTCGGCCTCATGAACGAGGCGTGGTTCATCGACCACGTCGACCTCGAGTGGGGCCTGCGCGCCCGACGTGCGGGGTACACGCTCTACGCGGTGCCCGGCGCCCACCTCGACCACTCGCTCGGTGACCGGCTCACCAAGCTGCCGGGGCGGGCGCAGGAGGTCCACGTCCACTCCCCCGTGCGCACCTACTACCTCGCGCGCAACACCGTGCTCCTCATCCGCTCGGGCCTGCTCGGCGGGCGCTGGTCGGTGGGGTACGTCGTGTGGCTGGCCAAGTACGTCGCGTTCAACGCGCTGCTCGCCGCGCCCCGCCGCGAGCGCGTGCGGCGCATGGCCCAGGGTCTGCGCGACGGTCTCCTCGGCCGCACCGGCCCCGCGCCGCGCTGAGGCTCAGCCCCGGTAGTCGAAGTGCCACGGCTCGGGGTTCGAGCCGTTCTCCCGGTTCCACGGCATGTTGTGCCAGCCGAAGCGCGGGCCGTTGTCCCGCAGCCACAGGTAGGGCTGGCGCCCGAACTCGATGTCGGTGCGGCCCCCGAAGTCCACGGCCAGTCCGTAGCCGTGCGGCGAGGCGCCCGGGCGGGCGGCCGTCGGCGGACCGGTCTCGGCCCAGAGGTACTGCTGGTCCTCGTAGCTGCGGTAGGTGGTGAGCGGGGCGGGGTTGATCGGCAGCGGCGCACCGAACCGGGCCCGGTAGGCGCGGTCGAAGGCGACGAGGTCGGCCACCGCCCGGCACTGGACGGCGTGGGTGGGCAGGAAGGGGATCGGGCACAGGGCGGAGTGGCTCAGCCGCCCGTTGCGCGGGTCGACCTTCCCGGAGGTCGCGTCGACACCGGCCAGGGCGCCCGCCGTCACCGAGCCGTCGGGGACGCGCTGCAGCGCGGGGCGCAGGCGGTGGACCCCGAGGGAGTCCACGCCGTCCCCGTCCCAGTCCCCGACGAGGACGCCGTCGTTCTCCCGGCCGTAGACGACGACGCGGTCGGCCTGGCCCGGGCGGATCGAGTCGGCGATGTGGTAGACCCGCCCGCGGCGCACGGCGAAGGTGTC
>NZ_VDFS01000055.1:0-2990 GCF_006151955.1 Georgenia sp. 311
TGACCGCGGCCTTCACCCTCGCCCTCATCGCCGAGCTCATGGGCCGCTCCCTGCACTACGACTCCATGATCCGAGTCGGCATCTGACCTGGCGGACACCGTCCGCCCTCCCGGCACGGCGAGTCGCCCGGTCCGGAGACAAGGGGTGAGCCCTGCGGGGCTCACCCCTTCGTCGTCCCCGCCCGGCGCGTCACCGGGAGAAGACGGAGGTCAGCGCTGTCTTCTGGACGAAGGTCCTGCGGCCCGGGCCGCCCCGGTTGGTCTCATGGTGTGGTCTTTCATGTACGTTCCAAGGAGGCCGGCGATGAGCCAAACGTCCACTGTCGAGCACGGTCTCGACGACGCCAGGAAGGGTCCCACGCGACGGACCTTCCTCAAGTGGTCAGCGGTGACCGGAGGAGCGGCGGCGCTCGTCTCGACCGTGTCCGACCTGGGCATGCCCGGCAGCGCACCGGCCGCCGCGGCGGTCGAGGGCATGGCGGACGCCGACCGCACGGTGTGGTCGGCCTGCACCGTCAACTGCGGCTCCCGCTGCCCCCTGCGTCTGCAGGTCAAGGACGGCACCATCGTCCGGGTCCTTCCGGACAACACCGGTGACGACGAGCTGGGCAGCCAGAGCGTGCTCGCGTGCGTCCGTGGTCGCTCCATCCGCCACCGCGTGTACAACCCCGACCGCCTGAAGAAGCCCATGAAGCGCAAGCCGGGCACCAAGCGCGGCGAGGAGCAGTGGGAGGAGATCTCGTGGGAGCAGGCGCTCGACGAGATCACCGACAAGATGAAGGAGATCAAGGCCGAGTACGGCAACGAGGCCTTCTACATCAACTACGGGACCGGCGTGCTGGGCTCGACGATGGCCTGCTCGTGGCCGCCGGACGCCTCCCCCTTCGCCCGCCTGATGAACACCTGGGGCGGGTACCTCGACCACTACTCCGACTACTCGACCACCGAGATCACCCAGGCCTACCCCTACTTCTACGGCACCTGGGTCGGCGGCAACTCCTTCGACGACGCCGCCAACTCCCGCCTGCAGGTCATGTTCGGGAACAACCCGCTCGAGACCCGCATGTCCGGCGGTGGCCAGCTGGCCGTCACCCAGATGACGAAGAAGAAGCACGGCGTGCGCACCATCGTCATCGACCCGCGCTACTCGGAGACCGCGGCCGTCCTCGCCGACGACTGGGTCCCGCTGCGCCCGGGCACCGACGCCGCGCTCGTCGCCGGCATGATCCACGTGATGCTCGAGGAGGACCTGCACGACCAGGCCTTCCTCGACCGCTACTGCGTCGGCTTCGACGAGAAGACGCTGCCCGAGGGCGCCCCGGAGAACTCCTCCTACCGCTCCTACATCGAGGGCAAGGGCCCGGACGGCGTCGAGAAGACCCCCGAGTGGGCCGCCGGCATCACCGGCGTCCCCGCCACTCGCATCCGCCAGCTCGCCCGTGACATCGCCACCGCCAAGCCGTGCGCGATCACCCAGGGCTGGGGCCCGCAGCGCCACGCCAACGGCGAGAACAACGCCCGCGCGATCTTCCTGCTCGCCTGCGTCATCGGCAGCATCGGCATCCCCGGCGGTGGTACCGGCGCCCGCGAGAGCGCCCAGGGCCTGCCGTTCGTCAAGCCGTTCAACTACGGCATCACCAACCCGTCGAACAAGATCATCTCGGTCTTCTCGTGGCTCGACGCGATCGACCACGGCCCCGAGATGGACACGTTCAACGCCGGTGTGTGCGAGAAGTCCGCCCCGGGCGTCCGCGACAACAAGGTGCCCGTGGACGAGAAGGGCAACCCCACCAACACCAAGCTCGACGTGCCGATCAAGATGGTCTGGCAGTACGGCGGCAACTCCATCGTCAACCAGACCGGTGACAACAACCGGTCGGTGGAGATCCTCCAGGACGACTCCAAGTGCGAGCTCATCGTCGTGTGCGACATCCAGTACACGGTGTCGGCGCGCTACGCGGACTACGTCCTGCCCGGCACCTCCTCCGCGGAGGAGTCCGACGTCCACCCGGGCGAGAACGCCGGCCCCATGGCCTACGGCATCGTCTCCTCCCAGGCGATCGAGCCGCTCTACGAGTGCAAGAGCATCTTCGACATCTGCACCGAGATGGCCAAGCGACTGGGCACCGAGCCGGAGTTCACCGAGGGCAAGTCCCGCGAGGACTGGCTGCGCGAGACCATCGAGGCCACGCGCGAGAACGACCCCGACCTCCCGGACTACGACGAGTGGAAGGAGATGGGCATCTACCGGAAGAACATCGGTCCGGTCGTCACCCTCTCCGACTTCCGTGAGGACCCCGGGGCCAACCCGCTGCCGACGCCGTCGGGCAAGATCGAGATCTACTCCGAGCGCCTCGCCGCGATGTCGGAGAAGTGGACCTTCGGTGTCTTCCGTCCCGAGCTCGCCGGCGACAAGCTCTGCCCGCTGCCCGAGCACGTGGACACCTGGGAGGGTGCCCTCGAGGCGCGCGCCTCGGAGAAGTACCCGCTGCAGGTGATCGGCCACCACTTCAAGGCCCGCACCCACTCCACCTACGGCAACGTGGACTGGCTCAAGGAGGCCCACCACCAGACGGTGTGGATCAACCCCGCGGACGCCGAGGAGCGCGGCATCGCCAACGGCGACGACGTGTTCGTCTACAACGACCGCGGCACCGTGCGCCTGGAGGCCAAGGTGACCGAGCGCATCGCCCCCGGGGTCATGTCGATCCCGCAGGGCGCCTGGTACAGCCCGAAGCCGAGCTCCGACGTCCGCCCGCCCGCGGAGGCGAACCAGGACCTGCCGGTCGACACCGCCGGCTCGGTCAACACCCTCACCTCGCTGCACCCCTCTCCGTTGGCCAAGGGGAACGCGTCTCACACGACCATCGCCAACGTGGTCAAGGCCTGAAAGGCGTAAGCACTCATGACTGACTCTCTGACCGAGGCCGGTGCGAACTACGGCTTCTACTTCGACCAGTCCGCGTGCACGGGGTGCAAGGCGTGTGCCGT
>NZ_VDFS01000005.1:0-7576 GCF_006151955.1 Georgenia sp. 311
TGTGGACTTCTGGACCTGTGAGGTCCAGAAGTCCACACCGAGGCGGGCGGACGGCCGGTGGGCCCGGTCAGAGCAGGCGGGCCGCCACGACGACGGCGCCGACGAGGAGGCCGACGGAGGCGAGCCACCACCACGGGAAGCGCACGGGCGCCGCAGGGGGCTCCTCCACGACGGGCTCGGGCACGGGCTCGGGCAGCGGCGCCGGCAGCGGGACCGGCGCGGGCGGCGGCGTCATCGTCGAGCCGCACCGTAGGCACAGCTCGGCGCCGGGGAGGTTGAGCTCGACGCAGTGCGGGCAGGGCACGGTGGCCAGGCGGGTCGTGCCGAGCGAGCCGGGCAGGCGCCGGCGCGCGTCGTCACCCGACGGCGCCTCCTCGAGCACGGCGTGCTCGGGCCGCGCCCAGAACAGCGGGTAGTCGCACGCGCGGCAGAAGTCCTCGGCGGCCCGGCGCGAGAGCACGACCTCGGCCGTCGTCCCGCACTCGGGGCAGCTGAGGCTCGCCGCGGCGGGCGTCGCCGGGCCGGTCTCGGTGCTGCCCGCGGCGGGCAGCACCGACTGTCGCACCACCGCGGTCTCGGGCGCGACCTGGCCGGTGGGGCCGGGGGTCGTCGTCGTCACTGCTCCTCACTCCCTCGCCCGCCCACGGCGGCGCGGTGCCGGGCCGGCGCGGTCGCCGGCGCGTCGTCGGGGAAGACCTGCCGCCCGGCCACCCACAGCTCGGCGCGGACGTGGGCGGGCACCTCGTCGAGCACCAGCCGGACGAAGTCGGCCTCCTCGAGCAGCCCGGTCGAGGCGACCTCCATGACCACCCAGCAGGTGTCGCCGGGGGCGCCGTCCTCCCGCCACACCCCGCCGCCGTCGCGCACGAGCGCGGGGCCGTCGCTGAGGAGCTCGAGGAACCCGGTGAGCCCGCGCCGCGTGCCGCGCCAGGCGAGCACCCGGGCGCAGCCCGCGACGTACCGGCGCTGCCACTCCTCGGGCTGGTCGCCGTCGACCCCGGACAGCCCGATCCACGACGCCGTCCAGCGCAGCATGCCGGCCGGCGTCACCGACGGGTCGGCCAGGTGCGGGAGGTTGTGCGCGTGGGCGAGGAGGGTGCCGGCCTGCTCCTGGAAGATCGAGGCGAAGCGGACGAAGAAGTCGTCGGTGAGCATGCCCGAGGGCAGCTGCCGCAACAGCCAGTGGTCGGTGCTCACCGCACCACGACCTGGTGCTTCGCGGAGAGGAACAGCGAGTGGGGGTCCAGCCGCAGGGCGTCGCGGCCGACACCGAGACGCCGGCCCGTGCGCAGGTCGTACTCGAAGAGGACCATCTCCTCGACCCGCTCGACCCCCTCGACGGACTCGACCAGCTGGGCGACCGTCACGGCCGACAGGTCGGTGTCGAAGGGCCACCCGGTGCCGTCGGGCCCGCCGGTGAGCGGGTTGACGAAGCGCGCGACGGCGTCGCTCACCCGCTGGCTCACGAGCGCCGCGGGCCGGCCGGGCAGCGCCCGCACGAGCGCCGCGACGCTGGCCCCCTGGTAGTAGGGGGTGCCGACCTCGACGGCGACGCCGACGGGACGGCGCTCGTCGAGCACGGCGGCGATCTGCTCGTACAGGCGGCGGTCCAGGGCGTAGTCGTCGATCCGGTGGGTGAGCGGCGAGGTGCGCACCTGCGGCACGACGAGGACCCGCACGGCCCCCGTCCCCCGGGCCGGGAGGCAGCGGGCGCGGGCCACCTCGACGGAGGTCTCGCGGGTGAGCCGCTCGTAGTCGCGCGCGGTGACCGCGCGCTCGCCGGTGCGCAGGGACAGCGGCCCGCGCACCTTGGCCTCCTCGACGCTCTCGCCGTCGACGCCTCCGGTGGCGGGGGCGAGGTTCTCGACGCTCGAGACGAAGGGGACCGTGGAGCGCAGCGCGGTGAGCGTGCCGGCGCCGACGTTGCCGACGGCCCCTCCCCCGTGCCGGTAGCCGGTGACGACGACCTCCGCACCGTCGGGCGGGATCGCGCCGTGCTGCCGCACGGTGCCGTCGGGGTGGCGCACCCGCGGGCCGAAGCGCACCTCGCCCGACGCCGAGTCCCACACGACGTGCCGGTCCGTGGGGCCGGACGCGGCGAAGTCCTCGACCTCGGTCCACTCGGTGACGCCCGTGTGGTCGATGACCCGGACCTCCTCGCCCTCCCGGCGGCGGGCGACCGGCGCGGCCGACACCCGGAAGGACTGGGCGGGCACCCCGACCGACCGGCCGAGGGACTCACGCGCCATCGCCTGGGCGTGCTCGGCCGGCACGGTGACGCCGACGGCGTGCGCGGACAGCGACGTGATGCGCGGGGAGGCCTGGTACGTCGGCTGACCGGGCACGGGGTGCAGGAGGCGGGCGCGCAGCCAGTGCGCGGCCTCCCCGCCCAGCGTGAGCGGCTCGTGGGCGGCCGGGACGCGCAGGACGACGTCGCCGTCGCGGTTGAGGCCACCGGTGGTGTCGACGTGGACCCGGACCGGCAGCCATGCCTCCCCGCCCCACACCTCCCACGCGAGCGGCGGGTTGAGCGGGTCCACCCCGACCCCCTCCGCCGTCGCGGCGACCGACAGCCGCACGACGAGGCCGGCCAGCGGCTCGGCGAAGCCGAGGTAGGTGGCGTCACCCGGGGCCAGCGGGACGGAGGTGAACGCGGTGAGCGAGGAGCCCGGGTAGGTGAGGTCGTCCCACCCGTCGGTCGTCTGCTCCTGCCCGGCGCGGCAGGTGTGGACCGCCCGCAGCCGGGGGGCCGAGACCACCGCCTCGTCCACGGTGGCGAAGACGACGGCGTCGGTCTCCGCGGTGCCGACGGTGGAGACCTGCGTCCCGGCGGGGACGTGGACGGACTGCTCGGCGGGGGCGGAGAGCCAGAAGGTGAGGTCGGCCCGGGCCACGGTGGGCGGGAACTGCTCGATGCCGACGAGGTTGAGGAAGTGGACGAGCAGCTTGTCGGGCACCTGGTTGACGCGGAAGAGCACCATCTCGCTCATCCAGGCGAACAGCTCGATGAGCGCGACGCCCGGGTCGGAGACGTTGTGGTTGGTCCACTCGGGCGTGAACCGGGGGATGAGGCGCTTCGTCTCGTCGACGATGTCCTGGAAGGAGCGGTCGTCGAGGTTCGGCGGGGGCAGCGGCATCAGGATTCCTCGCGGGGGATGACGTAGAAGGGGTAGACGAGGTTGCGGCGGTCGTTGGTGGCCTTCACCCGGTAGGTGATCTCGATCCGCACGAGGGCGGAGTCGGTGTCGTCCTGGACGGGGCGCACGTCCTCGACCTCCACGCGCGGCTCCCACTGGGCGAGTGCGTCGCGCACGGCCTGGGAGACGAGGCCGAGGAGGTTGGCGTTGACCGGCTCGAACAGCAGGTCCCAGATCCGGCAGCCGAACTGGGGCCGCATGAGCCGCTCGCCCGGGGCGGTGAGCAGCACCATGCGGATCGAGCGCTCGAGGTCCTCCGCGCCCTCGGTGAGCCGGATCGCTCCGGTGTGGTCGACCCGCAGCGGCCAGCCGAAGCCTCTGCCGATGAAGTCGGTACCGTGTCCGGTCATCAGTTGATCTGCACCATCCCGCCCTTGATCGTCGCGGTGGTCCCGCCCTGCAGCGCGGCCGTCACGCTGCCCTTGACCTCGACGTCGGCAGCCGAGACGGCGGCCTTCGCGCTGGCCTTGACCTCGACGCTCGCCCCGGACAGCTCGATGCCCTGGGTGGCCTTGAGGGTGATCGTCGCGCCGGACAGCGTGAGGTTGCCCTTGCCGTCCATGTCGATCGTGCTGTCGCCCGAGCGCACCGTGAGCGGCACGCCGCTCGGGACCTCGACGTCGGCGCGGTCCTTGCCGAGGCGGATCCGGTGGCTGGTGTCCTGGAGCGCGAGGAGGACGTGCTGGCCCTTGGCGTCCCTGCCGTCGCCGAGCTCGACGACGTGGCCGAGCCGCGAGGTGAGGCGCCGGTTGACGACCGTGCCGTCCTCGATCACTCCGGGCGGGACGGCCCCCCTCTTCCCGTGCAGGCCGCCCAGGACGACGGCGCGGCGCGCGTCGCCGCCCTCGAAGCCGACGAGCACCTCGTCCCCGACCTCCGGGGTGAGGACGATGCCGCGGTCCGCGCCGGCACCCACCGCGGCGACGCGCGCCCAGGTGGAGGTCACGGCGTCCGACATCGCCGAGTACTGCACCTTGACCCGGCCGAGCCCGTCCTCGTCGCGGATGTCGGTGACGGTCCCGATGACGAGGCCCGCGTGGGCGAAGCTCGACGCGCCCGCGCGGGCGACGTCGGCCAGGTGGACCGGCCGGCGGTCCCCCGCGGTGAACCGGGTGTGGAAGCCGCCCGGCCGGTAGACGTGCTCGACCTCCTGGACGTAGTAGCGCCCGTTGGCGGGGCCGACCCCGGTGACGTCGGCGAGGACTCCGGGGCGCAGCTCGGGGGTGACGGTGCACCGGCCCTTGGCGGAGACGGTGCCCGTCGCGTTGGCGCGCGACTCGGCGATGGCGGCGGCGTCCGTGCCGTCGAGCGGGCTGTCGACCGACCACAGGCGCGAGGCGGGCGTCGCCTCGTCGACCCTGAACGCGTCGGCGAGACCGCGCGGCACGGAGGCACGGTCGAGGGCCGCCGTCGCGGTGATGTGCTCCTGCTTGACCGGGTCCCAGCCACGGACCGTGACCTCGGTGGGGGCGTCGGAGGACACGCCGGCCGCGAGCTCCTCCAGCGTGTCCCCCAGGGCGAGGCGCACGTCCGGTCCGATGGTGCCGGTGCGGCCCGACCCGGTCCAGGACCGCCAGAACCGCAGGGTGCCGCGGTCCACGACCCACTCCCAGCCGATGCGGCGGGCGAGCTCGTCGATGAAGGCGAGGTCGGTGTCCGCCTGGAGGAGGTAGGGGTGGACCTTGCTCGTCTGGTCGGCCCTCACGGCGACCCCGGCCCCCCTCGCGAGGGTCTCGACGACGTCGGCGTAGGTGCGGTCGAGGTAGGTCTGGGCACGCGAGGTGCGCGACAGCCGGAAGGCGGCGTCCTCGACGACGGCCACGAGCTCGGCGCTGCGGCCTGCCCGCTGCTCGACGCCGGCCGAGGTCACCGTGCCGGTGAAGATCTCGGTGAGCGGGCTGCGGGCGGGCACGGCGCGCGCCGAGAGACTCACCTGCGCCCCGACCGCCAGGCGCCGTTCACCGGTGAGCTCGTAGCCGGGGTCGGCGAAGCGCAGGGTGCAGCGCCCCACGGTGCGCAGCGCGAGGGTCGCCCGCAGCTCGAGCAGTGCTGCGGTCCAGCGGGCGGGCAGAGGGCTGCCGTCGACCTTGACGACGGGGCTGAGCGCCAGCCCGGCGGACGGTGACTGGGTGAGGACGCTCATGCGTCGGCCCTCGGGATCGACAGGACGGTGCCGGCCCGGAGGGCGAGGGGGTCCTGGACGCCGTTCGCCAGGGCCAGCCGGCGCCAGGAGGTGGCGTCGCCGTAGTAGGTGGCGGCGATCCGGTCGAGCGTCTCCCCCGGCCGGACGCGGTGGGTGCGGTGCGGGTCGGGTGTGCCGGAGGTGGGGTTCTGCGGGCCGAAGGCCTGCGAGGGCTCGTACTGGCGCAGCGTCAGCGCGACGGTCGCGCGCAGCGGGGTGCCGTTGGAGGCGAAGTAGGTGAAGGCCATGGACAGGTCGGCGACGACGGCCTTGAAGGAGTGCAGGTCACCCCAGTGGAACGTGACGTACGGCGGGCGGGCGTTGCTCGTCGTCTCGTCCGAGCCCGGCAGGGTGGGGTCGACGTCCATGAGGGCGAGGATCCTGCCGGTGTACCGGGTGACGGCGGAACCGTCGTGGGTGGTGTCGAAGAACAGCTCGAGGTGCATCCAGCCGGGCTGGGCGCCGGCGTAGCGCAGCCGGGGCACGCCCCGGCCGGGCAGCGCCTCGCCGGTCCAGTCGTTGGAGCGGGAGATGGCGAGCTGGGCCGGGTTGAACAGGCAGGGCAGCCGCTCGCCGCCCTCGAGCTCGAGGAACGCCTTCTCGGTGGCCATCAGAACACCCCCACGCTGCCGTGGCGGCCACGGCGCTCGAGCTCGGCGACGACGCGCTCCTCGACCCGCTCGGCGACGAGGTCGACGAGGTGGTCGAGGTCCGTGACGGTGTGCGCGCCGGTCGGCTGGTCGCGGCGGAAGGCGAGGGCCGTCGGTGGCACCGCCGGCGGGGCGGCCGGGCGGGCCGGGTGGTGACCGAGGAGGCTCATGGCCGGTCCTTCCGTGGGTGGGGCTGGGCTCACGGACTCGTGGTCCCTGAGCGCGGCGAACGTGGCGGGCAGCGCGGGTGGCGTGGCCGGCGCCGGGGCCGGAGGACCCGGTGTGGCCGGGGCGAGGAGGCGGCGCACGATGCGAGGACCTGCCGTGGCCTGGGGCAGTACGGCGCGCCCCGCGACGGCGGAGGCCCGGGTGCTGCGCGGCGCGGGGGCCGGCCGACGGCGTCGCGCGCCCACGGTGGCCGGCGCGGAGGCATGGACAACAGGGGCGTGCGCGGCCGGCGCGGTGGGAGCGGCGCGGTGGGCGGCCGGCGCGGTGGGAGTAGCGCGGTGGGCAGCCGGCGCGGGGGCAGCGGAGCCGTGGGCAGCCGGCGCGGTCGTCGGCCCTCTCCCGCGCACCGTGGCGCCCGTGGGCGCGGACGGCCGGTGCGCTGCGTCGGCGCGCTGCAGGCCCGTCGCCGGGTGGCCGGGCGTCCCCGCGGTCGCGCCGCCGGGCCAGACGGGCAGCCGGCGCACCGGGGCCGACAGCGGCGGCGGCGTGGCGTAGAGCGGGGTGGAGGGCGGGAACATCGTCGGGGTCCCGGCGGCGCTCGCCGGCACGAGCGCGCGGGCGGTGACGGGACGGCCCGCCGCGGAGATCCCGAGCGCGCCCGCAGGCACGGGCTGGGCCGTCGGGACGGTCCGCAGACCGGCGGCCGGCTGCGCCGAGGCCGCAGCAGCCGTCGTCCGGGCGACGGGGCGGGAGACCGGTGCGGTGTCCATGGTCAGGGCAGGTGTCGTGCGACGCCCGCTGGAGGGCAGCCGGCGCAGTCCTGCCCGCGCCGGGCCGGGGCTCGTGCCGAGGGGCCCGGCCGCGACGGTCGCGCGGTGCCCCGCCACGTCGGCACCGACCGCCGGTGCGCCTGGGCGGAGCGCTGCGGCCGGAGCCGTGAGGGCGACAGGTCCGCCGCCGAGCACGGTGGCGCGGGCGGCCCGGGAGGAGCTGGTGACGTCGGTCCCCACGCGCAGGGCGCGCTGGGACGTCGTGTGCGCGGGCCGCCTCCGTCCGCCGGGGGCAGCTGCGGGCAGCACGCCGAGCGGCAGGCGCCGGAGGGTCCTCGCCCGCGGGACCGCCACGTCGGTGCGGTCGTCGACGCGGGCCGCGCCGGGGACGGCCGGGACTGCGGACGCGGAGGTCCCGGTGAGGCGCGCCGATGCCTGGGCACGCCCGGTCGCACGCCCTGCCGGGTGGGCGGGCCCGGTGGCTCGGAGCGCACCGGGGAGAGTGCTCGAGGTCCGTCCCGCGGGGCGCACGGTCGCCGGGGCACGGCCGGTTGTGCGCCCCACGGGTCGGGTGGGCCCGTCCCCGGCGGGTGGGGACACGCCGGGGAC
>NZ_VDFS01000056.1:0-23199 GCF_006151955.1 Georgenia sp. 311
CTCGCGCGGTCCGTCGCGGACGGGCAGCTCGGGCGCTCGGTCGCTCGGGGAGTGAGCTGGACGCTGCTCGGGAGCTGGCTGTCCGCCCTGGTCCAGATCGGGACCACGATGGTGCTCGCCAGGCTCCTCACCCCCGCTGACTTCGGGCTCATGGCGATGGCGCTGACCCTGAGCGTCATCGTGACCCAGTTCAGGCAGCTCGGCCTCAGCCAGGCCGTCGTCCAACGCGCCGACCTCACCTGGAGCCAGGTGAACGCGCTGTTCTGGGTGAACGCGGTTGCCGGTCTGGTCCTCGCTGCGCTGGTCGCGGTGGGCGGCGTGCCGCTGGCGTCGTTCTACGACGAGCCGGCTCTCGTGCCGATCTGCATCGCGCTCGGTGCCGGGTTCGTCGTGTCCGGCCTGTCCGTCCAGCACGGCGCGCTGCTCAACCGCGCCATGCAGTTCCGGCGGATCTCCATGAGGGACGTCCTGGCCGGGCTCCTCGGCAGCGTCGCGGCGATCGTCGCGGCGCTCCTGGGGATGGGTGTGTGGTCGCTCGTGGTGCAGAACGTCAGCGCCCTGCTGTTCAGCACGGTCCTCAACTGGTGGGCCGTGCCGTGGCGTCCCTCGCGACCGCGTCAGCTCGCCGAGGCACTGCCGCTGCTGAGGTTCGGCGCGCACGTGTCGATCGCCAACCTCTTCCACACCGTGTCCCGGGAGGCCGACAACGTCGTCATCGGTCGGTTCCTCGACGCGGGCGTGCTGGGTCTCTACACGCGCGCGTACAGCCTGCTCATGCTGCCGTTGCGCCGGATCAAGACACCGATCCAGTCCGTCATGGTCCCCACACTCGCGAGCCTCCAGGAGGAGCCCGAGCGCTACCGTCGCGCCTACCGTGCGGCCATCAGCGGCTTGTGCCACGCGGGCATGCCCCTCGTGGTCGTCCTCGCCGTCGGTGCGAGGGAGATCGTCGACGTCGTCCTGGGCGACCAGTGGCTGGCCGCGGCGGGGATCTTCCAGCTGCTCGCCGTCGCGGGATTCGTCCAGCTCGTCTCGACGACGACGGGCTGGATCTACACGAGCACGGGTCGGGGCAGGCCCTACGCGGGCTGGGCCGTGCTCAGCGGGGCGGTGACGGTGGCGGGCTTCCTCGTGGGGGTGCGCTGGGGCGTCGACGGCGTGGCGGCGTCGTACGCCGTGAGCCAGGTCGTCCTGCTCGTCCCGGGCTTCGTGCTCGCCTGCAGGCACACCTCGGTCGCGCTCCGTGACCCGTTCGTGGCCATGACCCGTCCCGCGGTGATCGCGCTGCTCGTGCTCGGCGTCTCCGTGACGGTCCGGTCGGTCCTGCCGCAGGACCTCGGGTCGGCGGTCGTCCTGCTCGTCGTCGGCGCCAGTGCGCTGGTCGTGTGGGGTTCGTGCATGGCGCTGTGGCGCGGCGCTCGCCGCGAGCTCGCCGTGCTCGTCAGGACCGTCCGGAGCGGTCGCGGGGCCAAGCAGAAGCTGGGCGCACCTGCGAGCTGAGCCCCCGGAAGGACCTGCTCGGGAGTGCCCTGACGCGTCAGCGCGTCGCCCGCGCTCCCCCCGTCTGCACGGGACCCGGGGCGGTGTCCACCGGGAAGCGCACACCGCGGAGCAGCGCCCGGACGGCCTCGCGGTGCTGAGGACCGCGGCGGACCCGGAGCACCTCGTTGAGGAGCACGGCGGACCAGTAGGCCGCGCTCGGCAGCGCCCGATGGCGTCGGCGATACAGGCGCGTCCGGTTCACGGCCGCGAGGCTCCACAGCCACGGCGACGTGCCGAGCTCACCCCCGGGGTGCATGACGCTCGCGTCGGCGACGAGCGCGAGGCGCAGGCCGGCATCGCGCGTACGCAGGGCGAAGTCGGTCTCCTCGGAGTAGAGGAAGAAGTCCTCCGACCACGGGCCGACTCGTTCGACCGTCCGGGGCGCGATGAACATGGCGGCGCCGGTGGCCCAGTCCGCGGTCGCGCCGTCGACGTACCTGTCCACGTCGCCGACGACCTCACCGAGCAGAGGCACGCGTGACGCGCGCCGGCCCCCGAGTGTGGCCTCTCCCAGCGCTCGCCAGAGCGTCGGCTCACGCCGCAGCGAGAGCTTCAACCGACCTTGCTCGTCGACGATCCTAGGGACCGCGATCCCCAGCCCGGTGTCCGTCTCGACCGCGCGCGCGAGGCGGTCCACGCTGCCCGGCGAGGGGATCGCGTCCGGGTTGAGCACGTAGGAGCCGCGACGTGCCGACGAACAGCTCAGCGCCAAGTTGATCCCGGCCGCGTACCCGCGGTTGGCGCCCACCTCGAGGACCACCGCCCACGGAGCCACGGTGCGGACGAGGTCCGGTGTGCCGTCCCGTGAGCCGTTGTCCACGACGACGACCCTCGCGGTGCCCGCGCCGGCGAGGGCCGCCGGCAGGGCGCGCAGGAACCCCTCGATCAGCGGTGCGCTGTTGTAGGTCACCACGGCGACGAGAACGTCCGGATCGGCCTCCGCCGCTGCCGGCGTGGGGGCCGCGACCGCCGTCACCACTTCGCGGGCCTCCCGGCCAGGCGCGCGACCCTCTTGCGAGCGGAGCTGACCTTACGGCGCCACCCCACGTAGGCGCGCGGGTCGAGCGAAGCCGCTTGCAGGACGCGTGCGCTGCGCTCGAGCTGGGCGGTCCAGTCGGCGACGGTCTCGACGCCGTTCGCCGCCGCGGAGAGCGGCATCCGGTCACGCAAGTCGGCGTCGGTCCGGATGAGGGTGTGCGGCGAGCGAGGGTCGTCCATGTGGTCCTCAGGCACGAACGGGTAGTAGAAGCCGTTCAGTGCGCCCGCCTGGGCGAGACGGATGCAGAAGCTCGTGAAGGCCTCGCCCTCCCGGATCCCACCGTGCTGGACCGCGAGGGCGCGAGGCATGAGGTAGCCGCTGCCCTGGACCCAGAGGTTGCGCATGAGCCGGTGGCCGCCGGCCAGGGTGACGGTCTTGCGCTGGGCAAGCTCGGGGAGGTAGTCGGAGTCGGGATGGCGCCAGCTCCCGACCACGCCCAGCTCGGGGTTCGCGTCGTGGGCCGCGGTGAACGTGTCGAGCCAGCCGGGGGCGACGCGGCAGTCGTCATCGACCTTGGAGACGAACCGCGCGGTCGACTCCTGCCACAGCCAGTTGGTCGGTTCGCGGAGCCGGACGTTCTCCCTGCTGTGGTGGTACCGGTGGACCCGGGGGTCGCTGCGGAAGGGGCGCAGCGCCTCGAGGGTGGCCTCGTCGTCGCCGTTGTGCCACAGCCAGACGCGGTCGCGCTCCCCGAGCGTCTCCAGGAGGCGCGGGAGGCTGAGGTGGAGGTAGCCGGCGCTGCGGTAGGTGATCATGAGGATGTCGGCTCGGTGGCTCATCGCGCCGCCACCTCCGGGCGCCGCAGGCCGCGCTCGCGGGCGCGCCGGTAGGTTCCCCCGACGGACGTGACCTTGCCGCGCAGGGGGAGGTCCCACCACAGCCGGAAGGCGGGCATGTGGCGGTAGCGCGGCACCTTCAGGCCCATGAGGGCCATGGTGAGCACGCGGCCCCAGACCGCGCCGCGGGTGGCCGCGAGGCCGGGCTGCGACTGCGGAAGGCGGTCGAGGGGGAGCGGTTCGCCGGCGAGGGCGCCGTCCGCGAGGGCCGACATCAGCGCCGCCCGGCCGGCCTCCGTGCGCACGACGACGAGGGAGCGCCCCGGCTCGTCGGCTCCGATCTCCCGGTACCACGGGTCCCCCACGGAGAGGTCGGCGAACTCTCCTGTGTGGTCCGGGCAGACGAGGCAGCGCCACTGCCGGTGCTTGGTGAGGGTGCCGCCCCACGACTCGGCGTACGACATGCTCCTCACCTCCCCGTCGGTCCCGCGGACCCGGAAGAGCCCCGGCCAGCCCTCGCCGCGGTAGTCGACGGAGACGACGTCGGCGGGGTCCGTGCCGAGCCGGCGGACGAGCTTCTCCGTCGCGGCTGTCGACGGCGTTCCGGCACAGAAGATCGCGATCGTGACGTCGAGCTTGCTGTCGAGCACCGGCCGGAGCTCGGCGGCGCGACGGGTGGCGGCGACGTCGCACGGCTTTCCGACGAAGACGGTCCGGCCCTCTGCCTGCTCCACGAGGTCCAGCCGTTCGCACGGGCTGGCCGGGGAGTACCGCGAGCCGGTGGCCGCCGTGATTGTCGCGTAGGTCGTGTTCCGGACGGTGACGTTGCGCAACGGGTCGCCGGGGTCGGCCTGCACCTGCAGGGCGCCGGTCGCGCGCCCGGACGTCACGGCGTGGGCCGCGAGGGCCGTCGTCACGCCGCCCGAGGAGCCGCGGTGCCGGACGTCCGGGTCGGTGGACCAGCACTCGTAGAGCGCGAGGACCGGACCCCACTCCCCGCGCAGTGGGGCGCCGTCCAGCGCTCCTGGATCGTGGGCGAGGGCGCGGCCGGGGCAGGCGGCGAGCGCATCACCGGTCACGGTTCCGTTGACGGAGGCGATCGGGAGCGGACGTCGCCCGACGCCGGGCACCTCACGCATCTCGAGCGCGTCAGGCGCGAGGTGAGCGCAGGCACCACACCCTGTGCACAGGTGCGTGTCCACCACCTCCTGGATCGAGCGGGGCGTGCGGCCGATCACGCCACCACCTCCGCGGATCCCTCGGCCCGCCACGCCTGTGCCGCAGCAAGCACCTCGTCGAGCTGCTCGGTGGCGCGGTCGACCACGGCGGGGACGTGGTCCTCGAGACGACGGCGGACCTCATCGCGGGCGGAGAAGGACGCCATCGCCTGCTCGACGGCCTCCGCCCCCGCAATGTCGCGCGCGTCGGCGACCTGGTCCGCGGTCCCACAGGTGCCGAAGACCCCGCGCGCCTTGTCGCTGTAGGCGTAGCCGAACGCGGGGACGGCGGAGCTGAGCGCGGCGATCGTCGCGTGCATGCGCGAACCGGTGAACCAGTCCATCCGCGCGATGCACCACTTGAGGTGAGCGGCCCGGAGTGTGGGGTCGAGCCGCCACGTGCGCCGGCGCTCCGAGGGGCTCAGGGCGTCGTCGATGAGGTCGAACGCCGCCGAGTCGTTCTCGAGAGGGTGCTTTCCGTGCACGTGGGAGACCAGCACGACGTATGCGCCGGCGGCCACCAGGGCCTTGACCATGTCGGTCATGGTCCCGATGTAGTCGCCTGCGAGCCCGAAACGCTCCCCGGCCGACACCTCACGCAGGAGCCCGCTCGCGTTCACCCCGACCACGACCTCACCGGCGAGCGCGTCGAGGTGCGCCGCGATCGCGTCGTCCGGCCGCTGGGGGGCCAGGCCGAACGCGACGTCGACCCCCTCGCGGAAGCGACTGCTGTGGGCGTCCGGACCCGCGAGCTCGAGCAGACGGTCGTGGCTCCAGCTGTCGCGTGCGTAAGCGATCGTCGCCGAGCGCACCAGCCGCTCCGCCCGCCGTCGGCCATCGGTCGTGGTGAACGGCCCGTAGGTCTGGGGGAGGAGCACCAGCGGTCTTCCGGAACGCAGGGCCGCCTCCTTCGGTGCGCAGACCGTGTCGAGACGCTGGGGTCCGTAAAGGTCGGTGAAGCTGTCGCCACCGCTGAGGTCGACGACAGCGTCCGCCTGTGTGAGGCGTGCGACAAGAGGGTTGCCGAGCCCACCCAGCGCCTGGTCGATCCGTACGCGTGTCCAGCTCTCCCGACGGTGCCAGCGCCGTGAGTTCCGCACCCCGATGCGCTCGACGACCGCGGAGCTGTCTGGCAACGGGGTCGTCCGTACTCCCCACCCGCCGTCCAGCATGCTCAACCGTTCGACCGAGGGTGCCCCTGCGAGATACGTGGCGACCGAGGTCCCCAACGCCTCGACCCCCCGGTTGTCGTTGTCGAGAGGGGCGCCCGCGAGGACGATCCTGATCCCGTCCTCGCGTGCCTCGATGGGGGCGTATGAGTTGGTCTTCATGGTCGGCGGGCGCTCCTCGGAGGTCGTCCATCAGCGAGTGGGGTGAGTCGGGAAGTTCTTCTGTGCGGTCGAAGCTCTGGCGCCGGTCCGGCCCCGCCCACGGCGGGCACTGCTGCGCGCCCACCAGCCTGGTGGGGGAACGGGTGAGCCGGTGAGTGGGCGCCCACGTCCTGGTCCGTCGGGGAGACGGGCACCGGCTCACTCATCGGGCATCGTCATGACCTCGTGCACGGAGGACGCGCTCGCACCGGTGGACGTGCCGCCGCCCACGACGTGGAGGCGGCCGTCGATCACGGCAGCCGCTGCGCCGTGTCGGGCCGTGGGCATCCGCCGCAGGGCGGTCCACTCGTCGGCGACGGGGTCGTAGACCTCCGTCGCGTCGAAGGGCAGCCCGTCGGGACGGGCCTCGCCGCCTGCGGCGACGATCCGGCCGTCGATGACTCCGGTGGCCATGGTCCGCCGGGCGGTCGGCATCGAGGCCCGTGGCGTCCACGCCCCCGCTGAGGGGGTGAGAGCCTCGACGGACCCGAGGGTGGGTGAGGGGGACTGCCCGTTCGCGAGACGTGTACGGCCGCCGAAGACGTACAGGGTGTCGCCGACGACGGCGGAGCCGGGGTTGTCCCGGGCCACGGACAGGGCCGGCGCTGTCTGCCAGGTGCCGGTCGCCAGGGTGAGTCGCTCGACGACGGCGGTGGACGCGCCGTTGCTCGTCATGCCACCGGCGACGTAGACCTGGCCACCGACCACCTGGGCCGTGGCACCGCCGCGGGCCGTGGGCAGCGCGGGCAGGGCCTGCCAGCTGTTGCTCGCGGGGTCGTAGGACCAGGCGGCGGAGACGGCGCCGGAGAACGGTGCGGTGGACCCGCCGAGGACGAGGAGCTTGCCGTCCGCCGTCGTGACCGCGGGGTTCTCGACCGCCGGTCCGGGACGGTCCGCCACCCGTGTCCACGTCCCGGGGCCGGCGTCGTAGCGGTAGACACGGTTGGAGTGCCCGTCAGGTCCCTTGCCGCCGACCACGTACATGGCGTCCCCGATCGCGACTCCGCCGGCGTCCAGCACCTCCACGGGCAGCGGCGCGGCGGTGCTCCAGCAGCCGATGTCCCGGGGGGACAGGAAGGTGATCTTGCCCCCGGACCCGGCGAACTCGCCGACGACGATACGCCCGTCCGGGGCCTGGGTGATGGGGAGCGGGTCGGTGAACCCGCCGACGAGGCTGCGCGCCCGCTCGACCGAGCGGCCGTCGGGGGACAGCCGCACCGCCGTGATGTCGTCGCCGACGGAGTAGTTGGTGATGAGCAGGTCGTGGTCGAGCGCGCCGCAGAAGGCGTCGCCGTTGAACTCGATGATGCCGTTCGCGGAGCGGTTCGAGCCGAGGTCGGCGATCGGCGGGGTGTAGTTCGGCAGGGGCGCGACGCTCTGGTAGCTGCCGTCCTTGAACACGCACTCACCTCGCGTGGGGTTGGGAGAGCCGTAGTAGCGCCCCTCCTCGAGGAGGTTGAGCGAGTCGTGCTGGTTGCCGGGGTTGTTGCCTCCTTGCGTCCACGCGCGGGTGTCGCCCATACCGAAGCAGGGTGCCTGGGCGGAGGGCGGGTAGCTCCCCACGACGCCGAGCCCGTTGTCCGGCCCGTACATGTTGCCGTTGGAGTGCTCGACGAAGTCGTAGGTGTTGCGCAGGCCCGACGCGAAGACCTCGACGTCACAGTCGCCCGAGAGGTAGATGTCCGTCGGGTGCGCGCACGCGCCGTCGAACCCGGGCGCCTTGACGTCGGCGACCAGCAGGGCGGCGGAGAGCGGCTGCTCGCCGCGGTCGCCGAACTCGGTGTTGGCGAGGTTCGGGGCGCCGGCGCCGGTGTTCCCGCCCTGCGCGATGTAGAGCCGCCCGTCGCTGCCGAAGTGCAGGGCGTTGGTGCCGTGGTTGGCCACTGATCTCGGCAGGCCGGCGATGACGTCCGTGCGCTGGCCGAGGCCCGGGCCGGAGAGGCGCGAGACGACGCCGGAGTCGGCCTCGCCCTCGTCCGCGGACGGGGAGGAGTGGCCGGCCCAGACGATGACGTCCTGCGGGGTGGAGGCAGGGTCGACCGTGAGCCCGAGGGCCAGGCGGCTGCCGAGCGTGGAGACCACCTGCGTGTCGGAGACGGTGCCGTCCGGGGCGAAGGACAGGACGTAGATCCTGCCGAACATGGACTGGACGTAGAGCCTGCCGTCCGGTGCGAACGCCATGGACGTCGGGAACGGCACGGGCACCGAGTAGCGGTCGAAGGGGTAGTCCGCGACGTCCGACGGGTCGTGCTCGCCCGTCACCGAGAACTGCGAGAAGCCGAACTCGGTGTCCTGCGTGGCGGTCCGCCGGCTGGCGAACAGTCCGCCGAAGCTCCGGGTGCCGATGAGGGGGTCGATGCCGGCGGCGTCGAAGCTGAAGAACTCCCCGGGGACGTCGAACGAGCGCATGGCGGACCGGCCGCCGTCGCCCACCCGGTAGTAGCCCGTCGCCTGGCGGGTCACCGGGTCCACCCGGATGGACAGCTCGACGGGGGTGCCGGCGGGAATGGTGAGGTAGGCGGAGTTGCGCCGGGCGACCTCGACGCCACCGACCTCGAGGACGTGCTCCACCCGCCAGCCGAGCGGGGCATTGACGAGTGCGACCCGGTCGACGTGGTCCTGGTCGTAACCGAACCAGATCCCCGCCTGCTCGAACTTGCCGGTCGCGGCGGGGAGCTCGGCGATCGTCGCGGTGAGGACGGTGGTCGTGGTCGGGCCGTCGAACCCGACGCCCAGGGCGTTGTCGAGCGTGTTCTCCTTGACCGAGCCGGCGGTGCCGGTGATGTCCAGGGTGCCGTCGCCGAGGTCGACGTCGAGGTGGTCGGGCCTGTACTCGGTGCCGTCGGGGCGGGCCAGGAGCATGGTGAACCCGGTACCGACGCCGGAGGAGTCGATGATCCCGCCGCTCCCGTAGCGGAAGCCGAGGTTGTAGGGCGTTCCGACCTTGATGAGCTCGCACGAGACGGGCTCGCAGCCGCCGGGGTCACCGACGACGAGCTCCACAGGGAGGACGGCCGAGAACGCGCCGGGGGCGGTGGCCACGACGTGACCGTGCCACACCCCTGCCGTCAGCCCGGAGGGGTCGACGGTGACGTCGACGGCCGCCGGGGCGGTGGCGGTGGCCGGGGTGACCTGGAGCCACGGGGCCGTCGACTCCAGGGACACGGCGGTGCCGGGGCTCGTCGCGCTCACGGTGGCTTGACGGGTGGTCGGCGTCTCGCCCTGGGGGACCTCGACGCGCAGCGTCCCGGGATCGAAGGCCAGTGAGTTCGTGTCGTTGACCGTCGTGAAGGCCGTGTGGGTCACGTGCACGGCGCCGTCCGAGCCCAGTACCGCCACGGTGATCGTGTGCTGCCCGTCGGGTACCTGCGCGGTGTCGAACGGTGCCGCGGAGTGCGCGACGGAGCCGGGGGCGAAGTCGAACGGTGGGGCCGAGTCGGTGCGCAGCGGCTGGCCCGTCATGCCGGGATCGTCCAACCACCACGTGGTTGAGGAGACGCCGTCGGTCTGGGCGAGGAACGCGTACATGCCGCCGCTGACCGTGCGGCCCGCGAGCGGGGTGGGGGAGCGGCGCTTGGCGTCGGCGCCGGTGACCACCTGGAAGGGGGCGGTGTCGCGCACGGTGAACGTCACGGGGACGACGACGTCGGGCAGGTCGGGTGACGTCAGGGTCACCTCGGTGCTGTGCTCGCCCGGCGGCAGGCTGCCGGGCGTCGCCCGGACGGCGAGCTGGGCCGGGGTGGTGCTCGTCGGCGGGTCGACCACGAGCCAGGGGGAGGAGGTGGACACCTCGAAGGGGACGGCGCTGCCGTCGCTCGCGCTCACGAGGAGCGGCCCGGTGACGGGGTCGCCGCCGGCCGGTGCCTCGAGCGTGATGGCGCCCGGGTCGACGACGAGCCCCGGCTCGGCGTCGACGACGAGCGACACGGTGAGCACGCCCGTCACCGCTCCGCCCGCGGTGGCCGTGAGGCGGCCGGTGTGGGTGCCGCCCGGCAGGCCGCTCGGATCGACACTCACCGTGACGTCCGCAGGTGTCGTGACCGTGGTCGTGGCCACGGAGAGCCACGGGGCGTCGCTCGTCAGCGTCACCGTCGTGCCCGGCGTGGTCGAGGTGAGCGGCACCGAGCGGGTGACGGCACCGTCGTCCTCCGCGGCCTCCACGACGAGCCGTGCCGGTTCCCAGGTGAGCGCGTTCGTGCCGTTGGCGGTGACGAAGTGCGCCGAGGCGACGTGCTCGGCGCCGTCGGTGGTCGTCACCCGCACCGTGATGACGTGCTCCCCGTCGGGGAGCATCGTCGTGTCCAGGGGCTCGGCGCGGTGGGCGACGGAGCCCGACCCGAAGTCGAACGGAGCGGCGGAGTCGGTCCGCACGGGAGTGCCACCCATGTCGGGGTCGTCGAGCCACCACGCCGTGCTCGCGACCCCGGTCGTCGGGGCGAGGAGGGGGTACACCGCCCCGGAGATCTCGGCGCCGTCGAGCGGTCGCGGGCTCGTGCGCTTGGAGCTGAGGCTGTGGACGACCGTGAAGCCCTCCAGCGGCGCCGCGGACACGGTGAACGTGACAGCGACCGTGGCGCTGGGCAGGCCGGGCGACTGGAGCACGACCTCGGCCTGGTGGGTGCCGACGGGGAGTCCGGCCGCTGCCGTGAGGGTGAGCTGGGCGGGGGAGGTCGCGCCGCTCGGAGTGACCGTCAGCCAGCCCGATGACGAGGTGGCCGAGAACGTGCGCGCCACGCCGTCGGACGTGCCGACGTCGACGGTCGCGCCCGGTGCGGCACCACCCTCGGTGGCGGTGAGGGCGACGGTGGAGCGCGAGGTGGTGAGCAGGGCGGCGACGTCGTTGTCGGTGACGAACACCGCCTGCAGGGTCGCGGGCCCGGTGCTCGTCGTCACGCGGGCCGTGATCGTGTGCTCGCCGTCGGGCAGCGTCGCCGTGTCGAAGGGGGCCGAGGAGTGGGCGACCGAGCCCGGCGAGTAGTCGAACGGGGCGGCGGTGTCGGTGCGGACCGGGGCCCCTGTCATCTGTGGGTCGTCCAGCCACCAGCTCACGGCGCTGACGCCGGCGTCGCCGGTGAGGAAGGGGTGGATGACGCCCTGGACGTCGGCGCCGTCGAGGGGGCCGGGGGAGCTGCGCTTGCGGTCGAGGCTGAAGGAGATGGTCTCGTCGCCGGTGGCGGCCGGGGCGGACCCGGCAGCGACGAGGGAGAGCAGCACGGTGAGGGCGGTGAGGAGGGCCCAGCGGCGGGCCTGGGGTCGAGCCATGATGTCAGTGCTCCGGAGGGACGTGGACCGCGGGGGAGGTGGCGCGGGGGAGGGTGGGAGGAGGGGAGGGGGTGCGGCTGCTCTCGTCCCGCAGCCACACGGTGCTGCCGCGGGAGATCGCCCAGCGGGCCCTGAGGCGCGCGATCGCGGCGGTGCCGAGGAAGACGGCCACACCCGGTGCCAGGCGCGGTTCAGCACGGGCGAGGGCCAGCAGCGTGCCGAGGCCGGCCCCGGAGCCGCGGACGACGGGAGCCGAGGAGTCGCGGGCGAGCCGGTGGTTCCCGGTCATCGCCCGCACCCGCCGCCGGAGAAGGTCGCCGTAGCGCCGTGGCGGCTGGATGAGGACCCGGGCGGTGGGCACGACCCTGACCTCGTGGGGTGCGAAGGACATCGCCGCGACGAGGTCGTCGGACATCGCCTCGCGCCACCCCGCGAGCCGGCTGTGGCCCTCCTCGTCGACGGCGATGACGCCGCGCCCGTAGAGCTCGGCGCGCACGCCCGGGAGCCTCTGCCAGACGGCGTAGTAGGCGCGGACCGTCCGGCTCACCCCCTCCATGACGAGCTCACGCGTCGGTCCTGCGGCGTGGACCCCGGGCTCGTCGAGGGCGGCGGCGAGCGCGCGCAGGTCCTCGGTCGTGACCACGACGTCCCCGTCGACGTAGAACCGCGGGAAGCGTGAGGTGAGGGAGTCCCCCAGGGCGAGCGCCTGGACCTTCGACGGGACCGGGGTGTCGACCACCCGGACACCCGCGTAGCCGCGCGCGACGTCGGCCGTGCGGTCCGTGCACCCGTTGGCGACCACGACGACCTCCGTCGCGCCGTCGGCCGGGAGCGCGGCGAGGAGCCGCCCGAGGACGTGCTCCTCGTCGTGTGCCGGAATGATGATCGCCCCCGTGCCGCTCATGTCACACCTTCGTCCTGACGTGATCAGTACGCGCCGTTCCCGCTCAGCACCGCGTGGGCGGTGCGCCAGAGGATCGCGACGTCCATGCGCACCGACCAGTTGTCCGTGTAGCGCAGGTCCAGGCGCACCGACTGCTCGACCGAGAGGTTGGACCTGCCGCTGACCTGCCACAGGCCGGTGAGCCCGGGCTTGACGCGCAGTCGCTGGAGCACGTCGCCGTCGAACTGGGCGACCTCCGACGGCAGGGCGGGCCGTGGTCCCACGAGGGACATGTCGCCCCTGACGACGTTCCACAGCTGCGGCAGCTCGTCGATCGAGAGCCGCCGCAGGACGCCCCCGATCCGGGTGACCCGCGGGTCGTCACGGAGCTTGAAGAGCATGCCGTTGCCCTCGTTGCGGTCACGCAGCGCCTCGAGCCTCGCCTCGGCGTCGACGTACATCGAGCGCAGCTTGAGCATGGTGAACGGGACGCCGTCCAGGCCGACCCGGGTCTGGGCGAAGAAGGCCGGCCCCGGGGAGGTGAGCCGCACGGCGAGCGCGGCCGGGAGGATGACCGGGGTGGCGAGGAGCAGCAGGGCGGTTCCGACCACCTTGTCGAACACGAGCTTGGACAGGCGGCTGGGCCGGGGCGGCACGAGGGACACGCCCAGCAGCGGCGTGCCGCCGAGCGACTCGACGTGGAGGCGGCGCGGGGCCACCTCGGTGATCGAGGGCAGGACGAGCAGGTCGGTGGACAGGAGGCCCAGCCGCCAGCCGAGCCGGCGCAGGTCCGCGGCGTCCATCGCCCCTGCCGAGACGAGGACGGCGTCGATGTGCAGGTCGCGGACGAGGTCGGGGACGTCGGCGTACCCACCGAGCACCGGGCTGCGACTGCCGGCGTCCGCGGTCGTCGTCGGCGTGCACACCCCGACGACGACGAGCGCACGGGACTCGGCCTCCTCGAGCACGTCGAAGAGGTGGGTGAGCTCGGTCTCGGGCCCGACGAGGAGCGTGCGCCGGAGGAAGACACCGCGGGCCCGGACCTGGCGGGTGAGCAGACGAGCGACCAGCCGGACGAGGGCGGCCGCGAGGACGGTTGCCGCGAGGGCCTCGAAGAAGAGCCGGCGCGGAACCTGTGCGATCCCGGCGTAGTGGACGGCCAGCGAGGTGACCGCGAGCACGCCGGTCACCCGCATGAGGCTGCGGGGCTCGTTGCCGCCGGTCGCGGCGCCCGCGGGGCGGTAGCCCTGGCACAGCGCCATGGTGAGGACGAACCCGAGGCCGGCGAGGACCGCCAGGGCGAGGGAGGCCTCCGGAGCGCGCGCCCGGCCCGTCACGAGGCCGACGACGGTGGTGGTGACCGCGAGGTCGGTGACCACGAGGGCGACCAGGTAGCGGGAGACGGCGGTGTGCCAGGGCGTCGTGCGCCGGGCGGGACGGCCGCGGAGGAACGGGCGTGAGGAGGGGTCGACCTGGTCGGCGTCGCGGAACCGGTCCGTGTGAAGGGTCATGAGAGCCGCCTGCGGGATAGCACCGGGGGAGCCGGTGACGGAGCCACCAGCGGCAGCCGCCCTCGGGCGAGGACGGTGTGCCGCGTGGGGCGTGGAGGGGTCGTCACTTGTGGAGCTCACCTCCGTCGCGCGTCGTGGCCTGTGCCGATCGGCTGGTCCTCCGTCGGTACCGCTGAACGACGCGTTCCAATCTGGCACGGGCGATTCGGGGTCGTAAGGATGACCGCCGGGTGACGGTCAGGGGATGATCCGGGTCCCGGGGGTGAGCCCTCGGGGTGGCCCCCGACCAGGCCGTTCGTGGGCTCACCCCGGCTCTCACCTCGCCCGGTGGATGAGTCACCTTGCCGTCATCCGCCGAGGGGCAGAACGTGCCGCGGGAGGGGTGTTCTGCTAGTGCCCGGGTCCACGTGAGTGGTGCCCGAAGCTCTCGGCCCGTCGTCGGCACCGCCCGGCCGGCGACGGGTCGGGGGTCGCCCACGGGCCGGGACGCGACTGCTCTGTGATCGGTCGGTCGTCGTCATGGCTCGACCGCGACGTGGCGGGTGGGGACTCGCTCCCCACCCGCCATCGCTTTTGTGGGACCCGCCGCCTCGCGGCGACACGGGCGGTGCACGTCCCGGGCGGGGGCCTACCGGCCCTGAGGCCCGGGTGAACAAGACGCACATCACACCGGCTCACGACGGAGGCACCCGTGGACGTCTGGCGCATCACCGTGGCGACCCTGCGCCGCTGGTACATCTTCCTCCCGCTGCTCGCGCTCACCGCGGGAGCCGTGTTCGTCGTCGGCCAGGGCGTGCAGCCGGAGTACGAGGTCTCCGGCACCGCGCTCATCACCCCCGGCCGGACCCCGTCGCCCGTCCCCAACCCCTACGGCGGGGAGCAGCAGGCGAGCGCCGCCGTGGCGATCGTCCTCAACAGCACGGAGTCCAGGGCGGGAGTGCAGGCAGCGGGTCTGCTACCGGCCTACGAGGTCGCCGGACGGAGCCGCAGCACGATCTTGAACGTGGCCGTGCGTGGGGGTGACGCCGACCAGGCCGTGGAGACCGCCCGTCACGTCCTGGAGCTGGCCGGGCAGGAGCTCGCGGAGCGCCAGGGCGGGGCGGGCATCCCGAGCTCGGCGCAGTACGGCCTCGACATCCTCGCCGAGCCGGCGCTCGCCGGCGTCGTGTACGACGGGAAGACGCAGGTGCAGGCCGTGACCGGTCTGCTCGGGGCCAGCCTCGCGCTCCTCGTCGCGGTGCTCTTCGACGACATCGTCGGCCTGTTCCGGCGGCGCCGGGCGCGCCGTCGCGCCGACCCTGCCGGGGCGGCTCCGACGGTCGCCGCGGAGGGCGCGCCGTCGACCGACGGGACGAGGTCCCGTGACCCGGAGCGTCCGCCCCGGTCGAGTGCCCGCGACCACGCCCGCGCGTGAGCACCGACGGTCGCACGTCGCCGCGGACGGCGCGCCGTAGCGGGACGACGGACCTCGACTTCGAGCCCGTCCTCCTGCGCCGCCCGGGTGCCGGCCGTCCGTGGGAACCCGCACTCCTGCGGCGGTGGCGCCCTCCCACCCTCGTCCTCCTCGTCGTCTTCCTCTGCCTCCAGTTCCTCATCCCGGCGCGGCTCGTCATCGGCGGGCTCGGGTCGGTCGGACGCCCCTCGGTGGCCGTCGGCATCCTGCTCGCCTTCCTCTGGGTCGTCTCCGCCCGCCGGCCGGGACGCCTGCCCGCAGGACGTCAGCCGGTCCGGTGGCTGCTCGGCGGCTACCTCGCCGTGCAGCTCGTCGGCTACGCCGTCGGGTACGACCGGCTCCTGCCGCAGATCGAGGCGAGCAGCGCGGACCGCTGGCTCATCTACAACGTCGCGATGGTCGGTGTGGCGCTTGCCGTCACCGACGGGCTCGCGACGCGGCGCCACCTCGACATCCTGCTCCGCACCGTGGTCGCGCTCGCCGCCGTCATGGCGTTCGTCGGCACGTTGCAGTTCCTCCGCATCGTCGACCTCACCCGGTACATCCGCATCCCCGGCCTGCGCGCGAACCGTGAGCTCATCGGGGTGGGGGCGCGCGGGGACGGGGACTTCGCCAGGGTGGCGGGAACGGCCAACCACTACATCGAGTTCGGGGTGGTGCTCGCCCTCGTGCTGCCGATCGCCCTGCACTACGCCTTCTTCGCCCCGCCCGGACGCCGATGGGTCCGATGGCTGTCGGTCGCACTCATCGCCTCCGCCATCCCGCTGTCGATCTCGCGCTCGGCGATCCTCACGGTCGCCGTCTCCATGGGGTGCCTCGCCGTCGTGTGGCCGTGGCGGCGGCGCTACAACGTGTTCGCGGTCGGGCTGGTCGGGCTCGTCGTGTTCCACTTCGTCAACCGCGGGGTGCTCGGGACGATCCGCTCGTTGTTCACGAACATGGACAACGACCCGAGCGTGCAGAACCGCATCGCGGACCAGGCGTTCGTCCAGCAGATGTTCGCCCAGCGCCCCTGGCTCGGCCGCGGGCCCGGGACCCTCCTGCCCGAGCGGTACATCCTGCTCGACAACCAGATCTACGGGACGCTCGTCGGAGGCGGCATCCTCGGGCTGGTCGCGCTCGTCGCCCTGTTCGCCGTGCCCTACGCCATGGCGAGGAGCGTGCGCCTGCGGGCCGCGGGCGAGGAGAGCCGGCACCTGGGCCAGGCCCTGGCGGCAGCGTTCCCGGCAGGGCTCCTCGCGAGTGCCACGTTCGACTCCTTCGGGTTCGCCACCTTCGCCGGGACGACCATGGTGTTCGTGGGCGCTGCCGGAGCGCTCTGGCGGCTCGAGGACGTCCGTCCGTGGCGGCCGATCTCGAACCAGCAGGGAGAGTTCGTGACCATGCCGCTGACCGCCGGGGTTCGCTCGCGGGCTCGCGCGGGATGGCAGAAGTCCCGGATCGGGCGCCCGGTGCTGTCGGAGGAGAACAGGTGAGCAGGAGCGGGCCGATGCGGGTCCTGTACAGCTTTCCCCAGCGACTGGGCGCCGGACGTATCTGCTACACGGCCTGGCAGCAGGTGCTCGGTCTGCACGCGGCCGGTGCGTCGGTGACGGTCCTGGCCGGCTCGGTCGCACGTCCTGTCCCGCCCGAGGTCGAGGTCCGCACCACCCTCAGCGTGGGGCCCGCTCGGTTGCCGCTGCGGCTGGTCGGGGTCACCCGTGCCTGCGAGCTGCACGACAGGATCGTCGCCCGGCAGCTGCCGCGACTCGCCGATCGCGTCGACGTGCTCCACCTCTGGCCGCGGGGAGCCCGCCACACCCTGCGGGTCGCACGGGAGCTCGGCATTCCCACCTTCCTCGAACGCCCGAACGCGCACACCCGTTTCGCCTACGACGTCGTCGCCCGGGAGAGTGCCCGTCTCGGTGTCGTGCTTCCCCCAGGGTCGGAGCACGCGTACGACCCTCACGTCCTTCGCATCGAGGAGGCCGAGTTCCGCCTCGCCGACAGGCTGCTGTGCCCCTCCGACTTCGTCGTCCGCAGCTTCCTGGACCAGGGGACACCGGCGGACAAGCTCGTCCGGCACACCTACGGCGTCGACCTCGAGCGTTTCGGTGCACTGGAGGCGCGCGAGCCGGGCCGCCCGTTCACCGCACTCTTCGTGGGGCACGCCGCGGTGCGCAAGGGGCTGCACGTCGCGCTCGAGGCGTGGCTGTCCTCGCCCCTCGCGGAGACGGGCGAGCTCCTCGTGGCCGGGACGATCGTGCCCGAGTACGAGGCGCTGCTCCGCACGCAGCTGGCCCATCCGAGCGTCCACGTGCTCGGACACAGGGAGGACATCCCCGACCTCATGCGACGGTCGGACGTCATGCTCCTCCCCAGCTTCGAGGAGGGCTTCGGACTGGTCTGCGTCGAGGCGATGGCCGCCGGCAGCGTCCCGCTGGTGTCCGACGCGTGCACCGACCTCTGTCGGCACGACGACAACGCCCTGGTCCACCCCGCCGGTGACGCGGTCCGGCTTCGTGAGCACCTCACCGAGCTGGCAGCCGACCCGGCGAGGCTGCGGCGGCTGAGGGACAGTGCCCTTAGCACCGCCCCGGGCGTGACCTGGAGGGCGGCGGGCCGGCGGCTCCTCGACGTCTACACGGAGTACGCCTCGGTCTAGGTCGCCCGGCTCCTGTGGGCTCCGCCGTCACCGCCTCGTGCGTCCGAACCGGTCCCGCAAAGCCAGGTCGGTGGCCACCCACGCCGCGACGTACCGGTGGTAGAACTCCCCGACGAGGAGCGCGGCCCGCGCTCGCGGCGTGGTCAGCCGCTCGTCCCGCATGCCGCGCCGTGCCGAGCCCAGCGGGGGCACCAGTGACCGCAGCGGCGGCCACGGGGCCGGCCCCGTGCGCCCGTCGAGGACGTCACGCTCGTGGCGGCCGACCATGACGCGGCGCAGCTTCGTGCGCAGGGCGGCGTAGGACTCGCGGGCGGGGTGGTGGACGACGGCGCGGGCCCCGTAGACCGTGCGTAGGCCGAGGTGGTTGGCGCGCTGCGCCCACTCGATGTCCGCGCCGGAGCGCAGTGCGTCACGGAACGGTCCCGCGCGGTCGAACGCGGTTCTCGTCGTGCACATGTTCGCCGTCACCGCGGCGCCGCCCCGGGCCACGTAGGTCTCCTGCGGGAAGGCGTGGACGAGCTCGTAGGCCTCGACGGGGTGCGGGCGGGCCGGGTCGCGGGCGTACACCGCGACGTGGCCGGCGACGATGTCGGCGCCCTCGCGCAGCTCGTCCACAGCGCGTTCCAGCCACGTCGGCTCGGGCAGGCAGTCGGCGTCGGTGAACGCGAGGACCTCGCCGGCGCTCGCGAGCACGGCCGCGTTGCGCGCCGTGTACGAGCCCCCCGACGGCTCGGCGAGGTACCGGACACCGGGCTGGGCGCTCGCGGCCGCGAGTGCCTGCCCGTCCTTGCTGCCGTTGTCGACGACGACGACCTCGACGAGCTCAGCCGGGTAGGTCTGGCGGGCGAGGGCCGCCAGGCAGGCCGACAGCCGGGGGTCGTCCCGGACAGGGACGATCACCGACACCCGGGGCAGTGACGTCATGGTCGCCATTGTGTTGGACCGGGCGCGGCCGTGGAACCGCTTCGGGACGCCACCCGCGGCGGCCGGAGGCCGGGTGTCGGGGATGTCGCCCGGCAGGTCGGGCAGAACCGCCCGTGGAGGGTGACGTCGGCTCACCCCGGCAGGTGTCGACGTCAACCGGTGATCCCCCGCGCCCCCGGCGGCGCACCGGAGAGCCCGGTGGTGGGCTGGCAGCGCCCCATCGATCACAAGGAGCGCGCCATGCCTACTCACGCCCGTCCGTACAGACTCCCCCGCACATGGCACCACCGGGTTCGCGGAACGCTGGTCGGGCTGAGCAGCCTCGCGCTCGTGCTCACGGGCAGCGCCTCCCTCGCGCTCACCGAGGAGGCCACGGCGGGCGACGTTCCCGAGGTCGTCGCGACGGCCCCCGCCGAGCCGGCGCCCACCCCCACCGAGCCGGCCGCGACGCCCGCGGAGACGGCCGATGCCCCTGCCACCGAGGAGACGACCGGTGCCCCGGTCGTCGAGGAGCCGCCCGCCGAGGAGTCGACCGTCGAGGAGACCGACGCCCCGGAGGTCCAGGACACGGCGACCTCCGTGCCCGTCGCCCGGCTGAGCTCGGGTCCCGTCCCTCGCGACACCGTCGTGCCGCTGGAGGTCCCTCCCGGTGACCCCGGTGCGAACCAGGCCAAGATCATCGTGCGCGCGGGCGGGGACCGGACCGGGTCCGGACCCACGAGCTCCTCAGCCACCCCCCTGGCAGACGTCACCTTCGAGATCTACCGGGTGACCGCGCTCCCGGGCCCCGGCGGCACGCCGACCGGCGTGTCCGTCGGCACCTGCACCACCGACGCGACCGGCGAGTGCGGGCTGTTCGTCGACCTCGTCGGCGCGATCAACGGCGGCGACGTCTTCTACGCCGCGCAGACCGCAGCGCCCGCCGGGTGGGTCGCCCCGGAGCGCTGGGGGCCCGACGCCGGCCAGGAGTACATCTTCGCCAGCGGTCTCATCTCTGCCAGCGACCCCGTCGCCCAGCGGACGGTGGAGCTCCCGCTGGCGTTCAACAGCACCGTCACCGAGCCCACCGTCGCGAGCGTGCGGCCCAACAACCGGGTGGCGCCCCAGTGCGGCCTCGACCTCGCGATGGTCGTCGACCTGTCGAACTCGGTGACCGAGAACAACGCGCTGCTCAACCAGTACAAGGCCGCCGCGACCGGCTTCATCGACGCCCTCACCGGCACCCCCTCCCGGGTGGCGCTGTACACCTTCGCCTCGCTCGCCCCCGCCCAGGGCGCGACGAACGGCGGGGTTCCCCTCACCAGCGTCGCCACGGCGGCGGGCGCGAACGTCATCAACAACCGGATCAACGGCTTCGCGCAGCCGCCCTCCGGCGGTGGCGGCACGAACTGGGACCGCGGCTTCCACCAGGTCGCCGAGTCCACGGACGACTACGACGTCGTCCTGTTCCTCACCGACGGTGAGCCCACCTTCCACCGCGACCGCCAGGGTCCCGGCAACGCCTCCACCATCGCCGAGGTCAACGAGGCCATCCTCTCCGCCAACGCCGTCAAGGCGTCCGGTGCGGAGGTGATCGTCGTGGGCATCGGGGCCGACCAGGCGCCCGGCGCCGATATCCGGATCCCGCTGGTCTCCGGGCCCGTCGAGGGTGAGGACTTCTACCGCACCGACTTCGACCAGCTGGGCAGCGTGCTCCAGGAGATCGCGAGCGCGGAGTGCGCAGGCACGCTCACCGTCGTCAAGGAGGTCCGGGACACCGAGGGCGAGCTCCAGCCCGGCGGGGCCGGCTGGACCTTCAGCACCCCGACGGCGCTCGTCACCCCGGCGTCCGCGACCACCGACAGCACGAGCGCCGTGAACTTCGCGGTCTCCTACGAGACCGGCACCACCGCCCGCTCCGTCACCGTCAACGAGACCCAGCAGACGGGGTACGAGCTGGAGCAGGTGGGCGGCGCGAACGCCGTCTGTGTCGACACCGTGAGTGGTGACTCGGTCGCGGTGACGAACACGGGCGCCCTCGGGTTCACAGTCGACGTCGCCCAGCTGGCGGTGGTGAGCTGTACCGTCCGCAACGCGGAGGTCCCGCCGGACTACGAGGACCTCGTCGTCACGAAGACGGTGACGCCCGCCCTCGACCGGGACTGGGACTGGGAGATCGAGAAGCTCGCCCGCGAGGACCGCCTCGAGGTCCCCGCCGGCGAGGACGGCACCTTCACCTACGACGTCACGGTCACCCCGAGCGGCCCCACCGACAGCGGCTTCACGCTCGGCGGGGAGATCACGGTGACGAACCCGAACGACATCGCCGTCACCGGGGTCGACGTCGTCGACGCGGTGAGCACCCCGGCCGGCGCGCAGTGCACCGTCACGGGCGGTACGGACGTCACCGTCCCGCCGGACGGCTCGGTGACGCTGCCCTACTCGTGCTCGTTCACGAGCGCGACGGCCACGACGACGGGCACGAACACCGTCACCGCCACGTGGGACGCCGCCGCCTACCCGGGCTCGAGCGGCACGGCCACGGGGACCGCGGCGTTCGACTTCGCGGACGCGGACGTCGCCGAGACCGACCGGTTCGTCACGGTCACCGACTCCGAGCTCGACCTGTCCACCCTCCCCGGCGGCAACGAGCTCGACGCCGTCGACGGTGAGCGCGTGCTCACCTACGAGCTCACCTGGCCGAGCACGCCCGGTGAGTGCGTGGAGTTCCCCAACACGGCGACGGTGACCAACAGCGTCGGGGCGCTGGTGGGCCCGCTCGCGGTGGCCGAGGAGAGCACCGAGGACGTCACCCTGTGCGCCGGCCTCGACCTCACGGTCGAGAAGAACGTCATCCACTCCTTCGCCCGCACCCACCTGTGGGAGCTCGCCAAGGACGTCGACGCGACCACCGTGACGCCCGACCCGGTGACCGGGATCGCGCTCGTCGACTACGCCGTCACCGCGACCCCGGCGGGCCGCACGGACGGGGAGTGGGCGATGCAGGGCACGATCACGCTCACCAACCCCAACCAGTGGCTCGACATCACCGCTGAGGTCACCGACACCGTCGACGTCGGTGGTGGAGCGGTGTGCACGGTCGCGGACGCGAACGGGGCGCTCGTCGCCCGGAACAGCTCCCTCGACCTCAGCTACACCTGCACCTTCGTCACGCAGCCCAGCTACTCGGGCACGAACACCGCCACGGCGGTCTGGCCGGACACGCTCCCGACGCCCACGAACAGCGCCACGGGCACCGCGGAGATCACGGCAGAGGACTGGAACCCGGAGCTGGTGAACCGGACGGTCACCGTCGTCGACGACAAGACCGACCCCGCGAACCCGGTCGTGCTGGGTACCGCGGAGTGGAACGAGGAGGGGACGCCGACCCTCTTCACCTACACCCTCGAGCACCAGGGGGAGCCGGGCGAGTGCGTCGAGCACGTCAACACCGCCTGGCTCCAGGAGACCGGTCAGGACGACCAGACGTCGGTCGAGATCTGCCTCGGCGTCTCGGTCGACAAGCGGGCGGTGTCCGCCGACCTGCAGGACGACGGCACCTGGCTGGTGACCTACGCGATCGACGTCGAGAACGTCGAGGAGAACGACACCGCCTACAGCCTGAGCGACACCCTGGAGTACGGCGAGGGCATCACGCCGCTCGAGGCGGACTGGGTGCTCGAGGGCACGGACGAGGCGGGCGAGTGGACCGGCCTGCCGGACGACCCGACCACCATCCTGGCCACCGACCGGGTGCTCGCCGGCGGGGAGACGCACACCTACGTCGTCGCCGTCCTCGCCGAGGTCGCCGAGGGCGTCGCCGGGACCCCGGCCGGGCGCTGCACCGGCGAGGACGGCACCGAGGGCGGGGGCTTCCTCAACGCCGCGATCCTCACCGTCCAGGGTGAGGAGACCGTCGACCGGGCCTGCCTGCCCCCCGGCGGGGAGCTGCCCGACGAGCCGGCGTGGACGCTGCTGAAGACCTCGGACCCCGCCTCGGGGAGCACGGTGCGACCGGGTGACACGATCACCTACACGATCACCGCGACGCCCACGAGCGAGAGCGACCCCGTCGACCTCGTCGTGCGCGACGACCTCACCCGGGTGCTCGGCAACGCGCGGACCGTCGGAGCGGTCGAGGTGAGCACGGGCAGCGTCGAGTGGGACGGGGACGTCATCGTCTGGGACATCCCGCGGCTCGGTGAGGCGGAGACGCTGACCTTCAGCGTCGTCGTCGACCGCGGCGCCTGGGGCGTGACGCTGCACAACGTCGTCACCGGCGACGGGTCGCCGCCGCCCGTGTGCATCACGTGCACGACGACGCACACCACCCCGCCGCGGCCGGGGCTCCCGACGACCGGCACGGACCTCTCCGGGGCGGTGCTCATCGCGGTGCTGCTCTCCGCGGGCGGTGGCCTCGCGTTCGCCACCACGCGCAGGCGCAGGGAGAGCTGATGCACGGCGCCGGGCGGCAGGTCCGCCCGGCGCCCATGAACCCCCGTGTCCCTGCCAGCACCGCCCGGCAGGTAGGGACGCGGGCGGCCCATCCGGCCAACGGGACGCTCGGTGTAGTGATCGGCATCGCAGTGTCCCGCCCCG
>NZ_VDFS01000056.1:23581-27572 GCF_006151955.1 Georgenia sp. 311
CACCCCCTGCGCGGGGCCTTCGAGCCGCGAAGGGGCGTCCCAGACGCGTCGCCGACGCACCGCGCACCGATGCGCGCTGGGCACTGGACGCGTTCCTCCTCCGGGACGCCCTGCGCGTCTCCGGCCGCCTCCGGGACACCTCGCGCGCTCTGGGACGCCCCTTCGGAGGCCAGGAGCGTGCTGTCGGGGGCGTCCGCGGGCGCCAGGGGGCGTCCCAGAGGTGGCGAGGGGGTCCGGGAGGAGGGGAGCGGCGACAGCACGCCACTCACCCTCCTTTAGTGGGGGTGAGTGGTACGAAAGGAGGAGCCACCTCCCCCTTTGAGCGGAATGGCGCGGAAGGGTCGGCGGGCGCCCGGCACTGCTCCTCGCCCGGCTCACCCCCGCGCGGTGCGCGACACGTGAGGTCTAACCCCGGCGACGCCTGCCGATCATCTTGTCGCCACCCGCTGCGGAAGGTCGGACGGCCGGGGCGTTCTGGTGGGCTGACGTCATCAGCACACAGGGCGGAGCACGGATCATGAAGCACGGAGCCGACGACGGCACCCGGCGGCGCACTTGGCGCGTCGCCGTGACGACACTCATCAGCCTCGGCCTCGTCGCGAGCGCGACGACCTCGGTCGCCACCGGACTCGACGAGGACGTCGCCGGGGGGCCGAGCACGACCTTCGTCGAGCCGGCACAGGTCCTCACGCCGGCGGCCGAGGGTGACCTCGTCCTCGACGGCGACGCCGCGCCCGCGCCCCAGGACGAGGCGCCGGCACCCGCCGCCCCCGCTCCGAGCGCTCCTGCCCCCGTCGACGCGGCGCCCCCTGCCGCCCCGCTGACCGGGGCCCCCTCCCCGGCAGCCGCGAACGAGCGGGCCGAGGCGAGCAGCGTCGCCGCCCCGGCCGCTCTCGCGCCGCTCGCCGTGCCCGCCCCCACCGGGAACAGCGCCGTCATCACCGTCAAGGTCGGGGGCGACCGCTCGAGGACATCGGCGGTGGCAGGCCTCCAGGGCGTGCGGCTGCGCCTGCACACCGGCTCCTCCAGCCCCGCCGGCCCGGTGAACGAGAACTGGGCCTCGTGCGTCTCCGACAGCGCCGGCGACTGCTCGTTCGTCGTCCCCGAGACCCAGGCCGGGACCCGGGTGTGCGTCGAGTTCTTGTGGGGGTTCTGCATGCGCTGGGACGAGACCCCCGGCGGGGCCAACTACGACCGCAGGTTCTGGGTCGTCCAGGACTCGGCCCCCACCGGCTGGTACACCAACCCGGCGCTCGTCACCGGCGGAGCGAGCTCGCAGGTCGCCTCCACCTACGCCTTCCGCACGGGCGAGCAGCTCCGCGCGGGGACGACGTACCGAGCCGGGTCGCAGTTCATGACGGCCGGCAGCAGCGAGACCCGGACCGGCTCGGCCGGCACCTGGCAGACCTCCCGCGCCAACCCCCGCCTCACCCAGACGTGCGAGGCCGGCCTCGACGTCGCCCTCGTCCTCGACCTCTCCGGCTCCGTCGCCAACGCCGGTGCGGTCGGCGACCTCAAGGCCTCGGCCATCGCCTTCGCCGAGGCGCTGCAGGGCACCGGCTCCCGGATCGCGCTCTTCACCTTCGCCGAGACCGCCCCGCGGGCCAACGGCAGCTCGGGCCAGAACTACCCGACGCTGCTGCCCGTCGACGGCAACCTCGCGACCATCCGCGACCGGATCAACGCCTACAGCGCCGGCGGCGGCACGAACTGGGACCGCGGCATCCACCAGGTCGCGCAGAACGGCCAGCAGTTCGACCTCGCCATCGTCGTCACCGACGGCCAGGCCACCTACTCCGGGAACCCGGCGACGGGCCCGGGCAGCTTCACCCGCTTCTCCGAGACCGAGCAGGCGATCTTCTCGGCCAACGGGCTCAAGGCCAAGGGCACCCGGGTGCTCGCCGTCGGCGTCGGCGGCGGCATCGGCGGCGACGCCGCCAACCTCCGCGCGGTCTCCGGGCCGAGCGGGCACGCCCCCGGCGCGTCGGCGAACAGCGCCGACTACTTCCAGACGGGCTGGCGTCAGCTCGCCCCGCTCCTGGAGAACCTTGCGAAGGGCGCCACCTGCCAGGCGACCGTCAGCGTGGAGAAGGTCGCCCAGCCCTACGGCGGGACGGCGGCCCCGGCCGCCGGCTGGACCTTCGCTGCGACGACGTCGAACGGTGCCCTCACGCCCTCCGGCCCGCGGGTCACCGGCTCCACCGGGACGCTGGAGTACGCCGTGCGCTTCTCCAGCCCCGACGCCGCCACTGCGGCGGTGCGGATCGAGGAGCGGATGACCGCGGACCAGCAGGCCGCCGGATGGTCGCTCGCCGATGTCAGCTGCACGGCCAACGGCGTGCCGCGCCCCGCCACCCGCGACGGCGCCGCCCTCACCCTCGACGTCACCGTCGGCGACGACGTCAGCTGCACCTTCACCAACGTCCAGACCCGCGAGCCCGGCGTCGAGATCGTCAAGCGGGCCTGGGACGTGCCGACGGCCGCGCAGCTCGGCGGCGCCGCCGAGCTGGCGCCCGGCACGACACTCACCGACGGCGCGACCGTCACGTGGACCTACACGGTCCGCAACACCGGACGGACGGCGCTGCTCGACATCGTCGTCGTCGACCGACCCACGGTCGACGTCACCTGCCCGCGGACCCGACTCGAGGTCGGCGAGCACATGGTCTGCACGGGGTCCGCGGCGCTGACGCCGCGGCCCTAGGACGGGCCCCAGAACTACCGGGCGAAGCCCGGTCCACGGCGCCGGCGCGACCACTGGTCGAGAGCCGTGGCCACCCCACCCCCACACAAGGAGATCACGATGAACAAGAAGACCACCGGCGTCGTCGCCGGCGCCGCCGGCGCAGCCCTCCTCCTCGGCGGGGCGACCTTCGCCCTCTGGAGCGACAGCGCTCCCGTCGACGGCGGCACCATCACCGCCGGAAACCTCGACGTCGAGGCCGTCGCCGCGCAGTGGAAGGACGTCTCGGCCGACCGCACCGACGCCGGCCACGCGATCGACCTCGACACCTTCCGCATCGTCCCGGGCGACACGGTCCAGGGCACCTTCGGCTTCCGGGCCGCCCTCGAGGGCGACAACATGGTCGCCCGGCTCTCCCTCGACGACCTCAGCGCCCAGGGCGCCCTCCTCGCCGAGCTCGCCGAGCACGCCACCTACACCGTCCTGTCCGGCGGCACCGTCGTCGAGACCGGCGACCTGAGCGACGCCGAGGGCGTGCTCTTCGCCTCGGCCGACAACAGCAACAACGTCGCGGCCCTCCCGACGCTGCCCGCCGACCTCGGCACCGACCCGAACGTCTCCCTCGTCGTCGAGGTCACCTTCGACGAGGACGTCGCCGACCAGGACCTCGTCCGCGCGAACGCCGTCATGGCCGACTTCAGCGCCACCCTGTCGCAGGTCCGCGACGCCGGCGTCGGCGGCGGTTTCTGACGCACCCCCAGGACCCGGGTGGGGGTGCGCTCGCCCCCCGAGGACGCGCCCCCGCCCGGCACCACCGGCACCACCACCCGAGAGGAGGAACGATGAACACGCTGACGACGACGCCGACCGAGGCCCCGGCCCCGGCCGAGCCGACCGAGGCCCGCGCCGAGGCCCGCGCCTTCCGGCGCGCGGTGCTCCGCGGTCTCAACCTCGTGCTCGTCCTCGCGCTCCTCCTCCTCGTGCTCGCCGTCGCCGTCGTGCCGCGGCTGCTCGGTGGTGCCGCCCTCACGGTCCTCACCGGCTCGATGGAGCCGACCTACTCCCCGGGCGACGTCGTCGTCTCCGTGCCGGCCGAGCGTTACGACGTGGGCGACGTCGTGACCTTCCAGCCGGTCCCCGACGACCCCGCGCTCATCACCCACCGCGTCGTGGGGATCGAGCTCGGCTCCGAGACCCGCTACGTCACCCGCGGCGACGCCAACGGCGCGGACGACGAGCCGATCGTGCACGAGCAGGTCATGGGCCGCGTCGCCTACCACCTCCCCCTCGTCGGCCACGTGGCCGACG
>NZ_VDFS01000056.1:27931-38425 GCF_006151955.1 Georgenia sp. 311
GACTCTCTTGCCGGCCGCCGACGCGGCGCAGGACAGATCACCAAGGGAGAATCATGAACCCCCCACCTCGCAGACGCCGACGCCGGCGCGGCGCCGGACCCCTGGTCCTCGCCGCGGCCTTCCTCGCCGGTGTCGCCGGGGCCGGCGGCACCGCCGCCCTCTGGTCCGCAGACGCCGCCACCCCGCTCGGCACGATCGTCGCCGGGGACCTCGACCTCGAGCTCCTCGACCCGACCGTGTGGCAGGAGACCTCGCCGGACGTCGCGGGCGCCCCGCGCACCATCGACCCGGCCGCCTTCCTCGTGCGCCCCGGCGACACGCTCGCCGCGCACCAGCGCTTCACCACCGACCTCACCGGCGACAACATGCTCGGCCGGCTGAGCGTGGCGTGGGAGCAGGGCCCCCAGCTGCCGGCCGGAGCCACCGCGACCTACACGGTGCGCGACGGCGCGGGCGACGCGCTCGTCGCCGACGTCCCGCTCGGGACCGCCGCGACGCTGCCCACGCTCGACGCCGACGACGACGGTCGCGCCGACGAGTTCACCCTCGAGGTGACGCTCGGTTTCCCCGGCACCGCGGACCGGTTCGGTCCGGGCGCCCCCGCCCAGGTCACCGACCTCGGCGCGATCGTGCTGGACCTCGACCAGGTCCGCTCCGGAGAGGGGTTCACCTCATGACGACCAGCCGGCGCGCACGACGCACGCTCGCGGTCACCGCAGTCGCCCTCGCCGGTGGCGCCGTCGGTATCGGCGGGGTCTCCCTCGCGCTGTGGGGTGACTCCGAGCGGGTCACCGGCGCCGTCGCCGACGGGTACGAGCTCTTCGCCGTCGGCGCCCCGGGCGCCACGACGCCCGCGCCCGCAGGGACCGCGACGTTCGTCGTCGGTCCCGAGGCCGCGGCGGCGCTCGCCCGCGACGGGGAGGTCGCCGTGCCGATCCAGGTCGACAGCGTCAGCCAGGGCAACAAGGGGCTGCACTACGTGCTCACGCCCCCGCAGGACTGGGGCGGCAACCTCCTGGGAGCCGCGGACGTCGCCGTCTTCCGGGTCGACACGGCCGCTGCCTGCAGCACCGACGCCCTGGCCCCCGGCGACACCCACCCCGCCGGGCCGTGGGACTCCACCCCGGTGCCCGCCACCTACTCCACGACGACGACGCCGGTCACCGAGTACTGGTGCGTGTACGCCGCCTACGACGGCCCGCCCGTCACCGGGGAGTACGAGAACACCGCCACGGTCACGGCGACGTCGCCCGACGGCCGGCAGGTCACCGACGAGGACTCGTGGAACGCCGTCCTCGTGGCCGGCCTCGACCCGGCCGCCGAGCCCGACCACGAGATCACCCTCACCTACACGACGTTCCGACCTGGGGAGGAGCCGTGAGCACGACACGAGCCCGACGGGCGGCGACGACCGCGGCCCTCACCCTCGTCCTGAGCGGCGCAGGGGCGGCAGCCCACGCGGACGTCTACTTCGACGAGGCCGTCCACCTGTCCTGGGACGGGCGGACCTACTCCGGGGTGACCGTCGAGAGCTTCCTCGGCACCCCGGTCACCGTCCCCGGGGACTCCACCTCCCGCACGCTGCTGGTCCGCAACGACGGACCGACGGCGGGGCTCCTGCGGGCGAGCATCGTCGACGTCGAGCTCCTCGACCCCGACACCCCGGACACCCACCACGCGACGGGGGAGGACCTCGGCAGCTTCTACGACGACCTCGTCGTCGGGTGGGGGACCGGCTCGGCATCGCTCACCGACCTCGGCACGGACGGTGTCACCGCGATCCTCGAGCAGGAGCTCGCCAAGGGCGAGGAGCTGGCGATCACGCTGAGCTACGCACTGCCGGCCGACGCGACCTCGGGCAACCGGGCGAACGTCGGGCCGCGGGAGGCGTCCTTCGACGTCCTCCTCGAGATCGGCGGGGACATGCCCACCGACCCGCCGGAGGAGTCGACGGCCGCCCCTGTCGTGCTGCCACCGCAGCCGCCGGCGAGCGGGACCAGCGGCACCACAGACCTGCCCACGACGGGCGCCGAGGTCCGGGTGCTCGCCGGCCTCGCGGCGCTCGTCGCAGGGCTGGGGGCGGCCGTGCTCGTCGCACGCCGCCGGACGGTGGCAGGCCGGGTGCCCGGCCCCTGAGACGTGTCCCGCCGGTTCGCCCGCCGGCGGGGCGCACGGGACGTGCCGGTCCGTGGGACCGCCCTGGCGCTTGTGATCGGCGCCGGGGCGGGGAGCGGCAGCGCAGGCACGTCCGCGGGCGGGGTCCTTCGGGGCCCCGCCCGCACCTGTCGTCCGGGTAGGCTCGTGGCCCGGCGCAGGCGCAGCGCTGTGAGTGAGGTCATGGACACGGGCAGGTGCCCGATGTCGTATGATGGAGCGCTGGACGAGCGTGCCTGCCCACAACTCTGCCCGGAAGCAGACGAGTGGGGCTCATGGGGTGCGCCCCACCGCCGAGACGCGGTGGCCATGCAGGAGAGAAGAGTTAGCGGAGGACATGGCGAAGAAGGACGGCGTCATCGAGATCGAGGGCAGTGTCGTCGAGGCACTGCCCAACGCGATGTTCCGGGTGGAGCTGAGCAACGGCCACAAGGTGCTCGCGCACATCTCGGGCAAGATGCGTCAGAACTACATCCGGATCCTTCCGGAGGACCGGGTCGTCGTCGAGCTGAGCCCGTACGACCTCACCCGGGGTCGCATCGTCTACCGCTACAAGTAATCACCCGACACAACTGCATCGCCGTCCCGACGTGTGCGTCGACGGCGGCGGAGGAATGACATGAAGGTCAAGCCCAGCGTCAAGAGGATCTGCGACAACTGCAAGGTCATCCGGCGGCACGGCCGCGTGATGGTCATCTGCACGAACGTTCGGCACAAGCAGCGTCAGGGCTGACCTGACGACGGCGGCGACCTGCCGCCAGACGTACCACCAGCACAGCGTGCAACCCCCGGTTCGGAGGCCGGGGCCCGTCCGGCTCGGACGGGAGGGTGGTGCGGAGGACCTCCGAGCAGCATGAGGAGCACAAGTTGGCACGACTCGTCGGCGTCGACCTCCCCCGCGAAAAGCGGCTCGAGATCGCGCTCACCTACATCTACGGCGTCGGTCGCACCCGCGCCAAGCTGGCGCTGGAGGCCACGGGCGTGAGCCCGGACCTGCGCGTCAAGGACATGACGGACAGCGACCTCGTCGCCCTGCGTGACTACATCGAGGGCAACTTCAAGGTCGAAGGAGACCTGCGCCGCGAGGTCCAGGCCGACATCCGCCGCAAGGTCGAGATCGGGTCCTACCAGGGCCTTCGCCACCGCCGCGGTCTGCCGGTCCGCGGTCAGCGCACCAAGACCAACGCGCGCACCCGCAAGGGCCCCAAGCGCACGGTGGCCGGCAAGAAGAAGGCCCGCTAAGAAGTAGTCCGGTCGCACGACACGGCGCCCCGCGCCGCGTGCCCCGGTCCGACGACCAGGAGAGAAGCACCACATGCCCCCCAAGACCCGCCAGGCCTCGTCCGCGGCGCGCAAGCCGCGTCGCAGCCAGCGCAAGAACGTCACGCACGGCCACGCGTACATCAAGAGCACGTTCAACAACACGATCGTCACCCTCACCGACCCGAGCGGTGCGGTCATCGCCTGGGCCTCCTCCGGCCAGGTCGGCTTCAAGGGCTCGCGCAAGTCGACGCCCTTCGCCGCCCAGATGGCTGCCGAGGCCGCGGCGCGCCGCGCCCAGGAGCACGGCATGAAGAAGGTCGACGTCTTCGTCAAGGGCCCCGGCTCCGGTCGTGAGACCGCGATCCGCTCCCTCACGGCCGCCGGCCTCGAGGTCGGCTCGATCCAGGACGTCACGCCCCAGGCCCACAACGGCTGCCGTCCCCCGAAGCGTCGCCGCGTCTGAGTCGTCCGCGCCGCACGCCGCCTCGCGCGGCGTGCGGCCGGTGCTCTCTCGCTCCACCCCGCCGGTCGGACCGATGACCGGCGGGTGCCCTGCACGGCGTCATATAGCGGATGCCTGCTGAAAGGAACACATCGTGCTCATCGCACAGCGCCCCGCCCTGACCGAAGAGGTCGTCTCCCCCACGCGCTCCCGGTTCGCTCTCGAGCCGCTCGAGCCGGGCTTCGGCTATACCCTCGGCAACTCCCTGCGTCGGACCCTGCTCTCCTCGATCCCCGGTGCTGCGGTCACGAGCATCCGAATCGACGGTGTGCTCCACGAGTTCTCGACCGTCCCCGGGGTCAAGGAGGATGTCACCGAGATCATCCTCAACATCAAGAACATCGTCGTCTCCTCGGAGCACGACGAGCCGGTCGTCATGTACCTGCGCAAGCAGGGCCCGGGTGTCGTCACCGCCGGTGACATCACCCCGCCGGCCGGTGTCGAGGTGCACAACCCCGACCTCCACCTGGCGACGCTCAACTCCAAGGGCAAGCTCGAGGTCGAGCTCACGGTCGAGCGCGGGCGTGGCTACGTGTCCGCCGCTCAGAACAAGAGCCTCGACTCCGAGATCGGGCGCGTTCCGGTCGACTCGATCTACTCCCCGGTCCTGAAGGTGACCTACAAGGTCGAGGCCACCCGAGTCGAGCAGCGCACCGACTTCGACAAGCTCATCGTCGACGTCGAGACGAAGAGCGCGATCAGCCCGCGGGACGCCCTCGCCTCCGCCGGCAAGACCCTCGTCGAGCTCTTCGGCCTGGCCCGTGAGCTCAACGTCGAGGCCGAGGGCATCGAGATCGGCCCCTCGCCGACCGACGCCGCCCTCGCCGCCGACCTCGCCCTTCCGATCGAGGAGCTCGGGCTGCAGTCGCGCTCGTACAACTGCCTCAAGCGCGAGGGCATCCACTCCGTCGGGGAGCTCGTCGCGCGCAGCGAGGCCGACCTCCTCGACATCCGCAACTTCGGCTCGAAGTCGATCACGGAGATCCGCGAGAAGCTCGCCGGCCTCGGCCTGAGCCTCAAGGACAGCCCGATCGACTTCGACATCAACGCCGTGGACGAGCCCTCCTACGAGGGCGACGTCGAGTTCAGCGACCCGCGCGACTGACGCCACCAACGAACGACTACAGGAGAGATCATGCCCACTCCCCCCAAGGGCCCCCGTCTTGGTGGCAGCCCCGCCCACGAGCGTCACATGCTGGCGAACCTCGCCACCGCGCTGCTCGAGCACCGCGCCATCACGACGACGGAGCACCGCGCCAAGCGCCTGCGTCCCGTCGTGGAGAAGCTCATCACCCTCGGCAAGCGTGGTGACCTGCACGCCCGCCGCAAGGTCATGACGACGGTCAAGGACAAGAGCGTCGTCCACGAGCTCTTCACCGAGATCGCCCCGGCGATGGCCGAGCGTCAGGGTGGCTACACCCGGATCACCAAGACGGCGCCGCGCAAGGGCGACAACGCCCCCATGGCGGTCATCGAGCTCGTCATGGAGCCGGTGAGCCCGAAGCAGGCCACCGTCCGCGAGGCCGAGAAGGCCACCGCGCGCGCCGCGGCTGCCCCGGCCGTCGAGGCCGAGGTCACCGAGGAGACCGTCGTCGAGGAGACGCCGGCCGAGGAGGCCGAGGAGGCCGCCGCCGAGGAGACCACCGAGGCCCCCGCCGAGGACGCCGAGAGCAAGTGACGTCGGGCCGGGCCCACCACCGTGTGCCCGGTCCGCGACGGCGCCCTCACCAGGCGCGCCGACACAGACGAGGCCCGCTGCCCCCACCCGGGGCGGCGGGCCTCGTCCGTCGTCGGCCCCCGCAGCAAACCGCCCTCCCGGGAGGGCGGGCGCCAGTAGGCTGACGAGCGGCCGCCCCGCGCACTGCCGGGCCGCGAGGACGAGGGAGCGCACGTGCAGCTGCGGAGCGAGGACATCACCTGGCAGGAGATCGACGGCGAGCTCGTCGTCCTCGACACGGCCAGGTCCGTCTACCTCACGACGAACGTCGCCGGCGCCACCCTGACGCGGCTGCTCACCGAGGAGCGCTCGCTCGACGAGCTCGCGGACGCGCTCGTCGAGGAGTTCGGCATCCCGCGTGAGACCGCCGAGGCGGACGCCCGCTCCTTCGTCACCGACCTGCGCGACAAGGGCCTGCTGCGGTGACCCGGCGGTGAGCGAGGAGGCCGGCGAGCCGCTCGACCCGCTCGACCTGCAGATCGAGAGTCGGCACCAGCGACGGTCCGTGGGACGGCTGTGGCGGCTCCTGCGCCGCTCCACCCAGCTCGTGTGGGGCGCCGGACGGTCCCTCTTCCTCGGCCTGCTCGTCGTGCAGGTCCTGGCCGCGCTCGTGCTCGCGGGCCAGGTGCTCATCGTCGAGTCGTTCCTCTCCGCGGTCCTCACCCTGGGACCGGGCGACGGGGTGCCGACCTCGCTCCTCCTCGCCACGCTCGGCCTCGCCGGGCTCATGGCGCTGGCCACGCTCCTGGACGCCGTCCGCGGCAGGTTCAGCCGGTACCTCGGGGAGTCGGTGGCGCGCCGTACCTACCAGGACGTGCTGGACGCCGCGACGGACGTGTCCCTGCGCTACTTCGAGTCGGCGGCCTTCTACGACCGGCTCCAGCGGGTCGAGGCGGCGGCCACGAGCCGGCCCTTCCAGGTGACCCAGGCGCTCCTCGGGATCGTCGGGGGACTGACCGCCACGGTCGGCGTCGGCGCGGTCCTCGTGGGGATCCATCCGGTCCTCCTGCCGCTGCTGCTCCTCGGCGGGCTGCCGCTGATCCTCACCAACCGGCGGGAGAGCCGTCTGGAGTTCGGCTTCACCGTCGACCAGACGCCGCACCAGCGGCGGCGCGCCTACCTCAGCTACCTCCTCACCACCCGGGAGGAGGCGAAGGAGGTCCGGGCCTTCGACCTCGGGCGGCCGTTGCGTGCGCGGTTCGACGAGCTCTACGCGGCCTACCTCGCCGACCTCGCCCGTCACCTGCGGCGCCGGCTGACCCTGAGCACCGTGGGCAACCTCGGCTCGGCGGTCGTGCTCACCGGGACCCTGCTCGTCCTCGTGCGGCTCATCGGCGACGGGGCGGTCTCGGTCGCGCAGGCCGGCGCCGCGATCGTCGCGATCCGGATGCTCCAGGGCCAGGTGCAGACCCTCCTGCGGAGCACGCAGTCGATCTTCGAGGCGGGGCTCTTCCTCCACGACGTCGACGAGTTCATGGCGCTGGGCACGGTTGCGCGGGACGAGGAGGCCGGTGCCCCCGCGCCGGAGGGCTTCGAGGAGATCTCCGTCGAGGACGTGCGGTTCACCTACCCGGGCAGTGAGGCAGAGGCGCTGCGCGGGGTCGACCTGCGGATCAGGCGCGGCCAGGTCGTCGCGCTCGTCGGGGAGAACGGCTCGGGCAAGACCACCCTGGCCAAGATCCTCGCCGGGCTGTACGACCCCACGGACGGGGCCGTGCGGTGGGACGGCCGCGACACCCGCGAGTACTCCCGTGTCTCGGTGCGCGAGCGGGTCGCGGTGATCTTCCAGGACTTCGTCCGCTACGCCTTCACCGCCCGGGAGAACATCGCCTTCGGCAGGTACGCCGACGGGCCCGACGACGAGCACGTCGCCGAGGCCGCCGCGCGCTCCGGGGCCGCCGGCTTCCTCACCGCCCTGCCCCAGGGCTACGACACGGTCCTCTCCCGGATCTTCAAGGGTGGGCGCGACCTGTCGGGAGGCCAGTGGCAGCGCGTGGCGATCGCCCGCGCCTTCTACCGCGACGCCGAGCTCATGATCCTCGACGAGCCCACGGCAGCGCTGGACCCGCGAGCCGAGAGCAGGCTGTACGAGTCGCTGCGCGCCGTGCTCGCCGGGCGCACGGCCGTCTTCATCTCCCACCGCTTCTCCTCGGTGCGCTCGGCGGACGTCATCTACGTCCTCGACGAGGGCCGGGTGGTGGAGTCCGGCTCGCACACCGAGCTCATGGCCCGCGACGGGATGTACGCAGAGCTGTTCCGGCTGCAGGCGGCGGCCTACCTCGACGCCCCCGCCCGCGAGTGACTCAGGCGCCCGCGGCGGGAGTCCGGTCGACGGCGGCCCAGATCGTCTCGGCGACGTCCGCCCGGAACGGGGGTCCCCAGGGGACGTGGGCGACGAGCACCGGGACAGTCCGGGCGAGCCAGGAGGCGTGGGCGAGGACCTGACCGAGGACCGCGGGGTCCCGCCAGCCCATGAGCCGCGGGAAGCTCATGATCGCGAACGCCGCGGACTTCGGGTCCAGCCGCTCCATCTCCAGGCGGCCCTCCCGGTTGGGGCGGGGGATGAGCACGGCGCCCAGGGGCACGTCCTCGGTCTGCGGGGAGGGCAGACCGACGACGGTCCGGTCGTCGGCGCTCGTGCGTACCCGGTAGCTGCCCGTCGCCATGGCCTCGGTGACCGCCTCGGCACCCGGCCGCAGCCGGAGCTCGGTGGCCCCGAGCGGCACGCAGGGACGGCTGCCCGCCGCGACCGGGACGACGTCGTCGCTGACGACCCGCGCCCCGTCGGCGCACATGAGCGCGGCGAGGGTGCTCTTGCCCATCCCGGAGTGGCCGAGGAAGGCGACGGCGGTGCCGTCGCGCTCGACGGCGCTCGCGTGGAGGACCGCGTTGCCCCGGAGGTAGAGCTGCAGGGCGAGGAGCGTGCCCGTCGTCATGATCGCGCGCATGCCGGGGTCGGTCCCGCGCACGAGGTGCACGGTGACGTCCGCGAGGTCCGGGCCGAGGACGAAGTCGCACACGCCGTGGACACGCAGGAGGACGGAGGCGTCGGGGCGGCGCACCGCGGTGTACCACCGGTCGGGCTCCTGCCCGAAGTCGAGCAGGACCTGCCCGGCGGGGGTGCCGTGGTTCCCGTCGAGCGGCTCGCCGTCGAGCACGGTGAGGTCGACGCGGGCGCCGGCCGGCGCGGGGCGGTGCTGGTGGAGCGGGAAGTCCGCCGCGACGGTGAGGCCGTAGAGGCGCTGGGGTGGTTCGGGCCTCATGCGGGTGCCCCCGCCGTGAGCGACCGGAAGCTCTCGATGCCGTCCGGGTCCATGACGATCCCGTCCACCTCGAGCCAGGCGTGCGCCTTGACCTCCCCGGCGACCTTCTGCACCCCGATGCGGACCGCGTGGTCGCGGTGGCGCAGCGCGTGGGCGCCGAGCAGCGCCCGGCGCAGGCAGGTGCCGTTGAACGGCCGGTGGCGCAGCACCCGCCAGGTGACGTCGAGGCGCTCCGCCTCGGAGGAGGACAGCCGTACCAGACCGAGGTCGCCGACCCGGCCGACGGTTCCGTCCAGGACGAGGCGCACGCCCAGCAGCCGCGTGAGCCGGGGGAGTCGCACGGTACGCAGCCCGACCTCGACGACCCCGGCGAGGGCGGCGGCCTGTGCTGCCCGGAACCACGCGCGGGGCGGACGCCGCAGGAGCGTGCGGACCGTGCCGAGCGGCCTCACGACGAGCCCTCGGGCCACACCGGGACGCCGTGGGCGTGCGCCCAGGCGACGTGGAGGAGGAAGTCGGCCGCCGGGTGGGGGTCCTCCTCGAGCCACGCCGCGCGCAGCGCCACCGGGTCGACCCACGCCGGGTCGAGGCCGCTGCCGTCCCAGCCGTGGGCGAACTCCCGCTCCTGCGGCCCCCAGCGGGTGGAGTTGAACGAGGCCTTGGAACGGCGGGCGAGGACGCGGTCGGGCAGGACGTCGTGGAAGAGCCGGCGGAAGATCGCCGTCCGGTCCCCGAGTCCGAGGGGCCCGCCCTCCGCGGCGAGGGCGTCGGCGACGCGCAGGTCGGTGAACGGGGTGACCGGCCGCGAGCCGTACTCCGCGATGCCGGCCTCGAAGTTGTCCATGGCCACGACCATCGGGCGGGCGCGCAGCCCGGCCCGGGTCGCGGCGTCCCACCGCAGCGGCTCGGCGCTCATCGCGAGGACCTGGCGCAGGTACGCCTCGGCGGCCGGGGGCCGTAGCCACGGCGGGGTGAGGTCGGAGCGGTGCCGGCGCAGCTCACGACGGCGCAGGGGGGTAGGGCGGGCCGCCCGCAGCCCGCGACGCAGGTGCCGGCGCCGGGGCCGGGTCATCGCGAGGGCGTCGCGGAGGGCGCCGGCACGCCGGCCGTCGAGGAGCAGGTCGCCGCCCTCCCCGGAGACGACGGCACCGACGTCGAGCTGCCGGTAGACGGCTCCCTGCAGCTGGACGGCCTCGGGCCACAGCGGCCCGTGCCGGAGCAGCGCGGCGGTGGCGACCTCGCCGAGGAGGCGCTGCTCGCCGCGGAACTCCAGGACGACGTGCTCGCGCAGGCGCAGGTGCCCCAGGACGAGGTCCTGCCAGGAGGTCTCGTCGGCCTCCGGCACGCCCGGGTGGCGAACGGTGACCGGGACCGGCTCCGGCAGACCCTGCCTGCGCGCGACGTGCGTCGCCAGCGCGAGGAGGGCGGAGGAGTCACGGCCGCCGGAGAAGAGGACGTAGCACGGGGAGGTGGTGAGGGCGTCGAGGAGCACGGACTCGAGCACCTGGCGGGCGGCGCTCGCCCAGTGCGAGTCCGGCGGCAACCCGACGGTCGTCAGCTCCAACGGGCTCTACCACGGGCTCTACCAGTTCTCC
>NZ_VDFS01000057.1:0-5316 GCF_006151955.1 Georgenia sp. 311
CGTCGTCGTGGACCGCGCGTCGACCAACGGGACCGTCGTCCACGCCCCCGACGGCACCAGCCGCCCGCTGACTGCCGGGGAGCCCGCCGAGCTGACCGACGGCGACGTCGTCGTGCTCGGCTCGACCACCCTCACCGTCGGCGAGCCCGCCGACGTCGAGCACACCGTCCTGCGCTCGGACCCCAGGTGATGGGGACCCCTCCCCATGCCGAAGCCGCGACACCGCGCCGCACCCTGCGATAGAACGTTGACCAGCGACTTCCCCCGAGGAGAGGACCCACCCGATGGGCGACATCGTCATCGACGATGACTACCTGACGACGACCATGACCGACCTGCGCGGCCTGAGCACCGAGCTCGGCGACCTGTGCGGCCGGCTCAAGGGGCTCGACGGCCTCGTCGTCGGCGCAGCACCGGTCTTCGACGAGCTCTACGAGTTCGCCGAGCAGTGGTCCAACGCCGCCGACGAGCTCGCCGAGGAGGCCACCGGCGCCGCGGACTACGTCCAGGGCGTGCTGGTCGTCTTCGAGGACGCCGACTTCCGGCTCGCCGAGCAGCTGGTCAACCGGGCGCAGGAGGGGCGGGGCTGATGGGCAACTACGTCACGACCGCCATGCGGCCCCACCCGACCATCGGCTACGACCCGTGCCCCGGCTCGCCGGAGGGCACCCGTGCGCTCGCCGGCCAGATCCGGGAGTTCGCCTGGAAGATCGAGGACCTCTCCGCCTTCCTCCAGGGTGCGCGCAGCGACATCGACTACGGCGGATGGGTCGGGGAGAGCCGCCTGGCCTTCCAGGAGTCGATGGTCGAGTTCCCGCCCAAGCTCGAGGAGTTCAGGGGTGCCCTGGAGTCCGTCCACGGCGCGCTCGACGGCTGGGCCGACGACCTCGAGTCCTTCCAGTCCCGCAGCCTCGAGCTCGACACCCAGCTGAGCGAGGCCCAGCAGGCGGTCTCCACCGCCGCCGGGGCCCTGGAGGGCTGGGAGGACACCGGCGACAACCGCGACGAGCTGCTCGGCCTGCAGGACGACCAGCTCGCCGCCTCGAACCTCCTGGGTGACGCCCAGGCGGCCGTGAAGAACCTCGAGGACGAGTACCGCGAGCGGGCCGAGCACTACGGCGACATCATCAACGGCGCCGGCGACCGCTCGTGGGACCGTTCCTTCTGGGACCGGCTCGGCGACGTCGCCGACTGGATCGAGGACTCCTGGATCGGGGACGTCGCCCGCGCGATCGCGCCGGTGGCGGACTGGCTGAGCAACTGGGGCGGCATCGCCTCGGCCGTGCTCACCGTCGTCGGGGTCATCTGCCTCGCCATCCCGCCCGCGTGGCCCGCCGTGCCCTTCCTCTTCGGCGGTGCCGCGATCACCGGCACGATCGCCACGGCCGGCGACGTCGTGCTGGCCAGCGGGGGGCAGGGTGACTGGGGGACCGTCGGGCTCGGGCTCGTCACCATCGGCATCGGCAAGGGCGTCACGGCCGCCGGTGCCCGGATCATGAAGATCTACCGCGACTCCGGTCGCGCCGACCAGCTCGTCCGCGTGAGCACCCGCTCGGGCAGCTACGAGTACGTGCCCACGATGTTCACCGCCCGCGAGATGCACGACTCCGAGCTCGTGTGGCAGCTCGTCCGCTACAAGGGCACGCAGGCGGAGTGGGCGCTCACCGGGTACTCGATCTACCAGAGCAACCAGCCGGACGGGGCCGCCGGTTCCGTCTCCGTGGGGTTCGCCGGGCACGAGTCGACCAACCCGTGGGACCTGCCGCCCAACGCGGCCTACCTCGAGGACCGGGACGGGGCGCTGGTCAAGTGAGGGTCCGTCCGCAGGTCCTGGACGTCGAGGCGCTGCCGCTCACGTCGGTGGCCGAGTTCCGCGACGCCGCGCGCCCGCTGCTCCACGACAACCTCGCCGGCGTCGTCGCCATGCGCCTCTACCTCACGTGGGCGGCGCTCGCGGCGGGGCTGTGCATCCTCGCTTTCGGGCTGTTCGGCCTGACGATCGACCCGATGGCGTGGACCGCGGTGGCGGCGGGTCTGCTCGTCACCGGCCTCGTCGTGTGGCGCCTGCGCCGGCAGTTCGGCCGGGCCGCCGACGTCCGCCGGCGCCTCGACGCGCTCAGCCGCGAGGTGGACGCCCGCGCGGCACGCGGGGAGATCCCGGTCTCCCCGGCGGGACGGTCCCAGCCCGTCCCGCCGCCGCCCCACGAGCGGGCCGGCTCGTGGACCTGACGACGAGGGCGGGGGAGTGGGAGGTCCTCCTCACCGCGCCCGCCGACGTCGGTGACTTCGGGCTCCACCAGGACGCCGACGTCGCCGCAGCCGCGTTCCGCCGGCAGTTCGCCCGCGCGTTCGCCGGCACACCCGTGGCGGAGCACGGTGCGGCCGCCGAGGCCCAGTTCCGCCAGGCCCGCGAGCTCCTCGTCGGCCGTCCGGTGCTGTGGAGCGGCTTCCTCATGCTCATGACCCCGGCGGCAGCCGGGACGCCGGTCGAGGGGGTGGTCGACGGTGAGGCCGGCGACAGCCCGGAGGAGCTCGCCCGGCTGCGGGCGCTCGCCGAGGTCCCCGCCGTGTTCGTGATCCAGCTCAGCGTCCAGGTCGGGCGCCTCGCGCCGCACGTGCCCGGCGCGCCGATGTCACAGGCCGCCTCCCTCGCCCGCGCCCTGCGCGGGCGGTACGGGCAGGACGCCGGGGTCCACCAGGTGCGCTACGGCACGGTGGACGGCGTCGCGACGGTCCGCACCGTCGAGCACGAGGTCGCCGGGACCGGCGCCTTCGCCGAGGACTCCCCGCCCGTCGAGCACCTGCTCGCCGAGGTCTCCCTCCTCTTCCCCGCGGAGGAGGCGCTCGTCACCGTCACCGCCGCCGCCACCCACGGCGCGGCGCTGCAGGACGCCGTCCTGCTCGCCGGGAGCATCGCGGGCGGGGTCCGGCTGCGGGCCGCCGGCGGCTCGGGCGAGGAACCGGCCGAGCGTGACGCGTCGTCCGAGGTGCCCGTTGCCGTGCCGGTTGCCGTGCCGGTTGCCCCGTCGCCCGAGGCCGCGGCTCCGACCCGCCTGGGAGCGCTCCTGCCCTGGGGCGGGTGGGCGCCCGCCGGACGCACCCTGCTGGGACGCGCCCCGCGCGGTTCGGCGGACCACGTCCTCACGCTGGACGACGAGTCGATCTCGCGCACCCACGTCGCGCTCGACGTCACGGACGGCGCGGTGGCGGCGACGGACCTCGGCTCGACCAACGGCACCGTCGTGCGCCGCCGGGACGGCGCGCTCGAGCGTCTCGTCCCCGGGGTGCGGGCGGAGCTCGGCGAGGGCGACGAGCTCAACCTGGGCGCGTTCGTCATCCAGGTCGCGGGCAGGTGAGGGGACGCGCGTCGGACGGCTCGGCCAGCCGCCCCGGGCGGTGCGCTAGAGTCTGCCGGGTGCATGCACGGAGCCTTCTCCTTCGCTGCCGCGGCGAGGCCCACTAGCGGCCGGCCCCTCGTCGCGGTGTCCCTCTCGCCCGGCGCGCCCGACGAGCGAAGTGGACGACGATGAAGACCCGCAAGCCCAGCAACCAGCAGCACCCCTCGCGGATGCCGATCGGCAAGTACCGCCCCTTCCACGAGGTCAACGGCATCGACCTGCCGGACCGGCAGTGGCCCTCCCGCCGCATCACCCAGGCCCCGCGGTGGCTCTCCACCGACCTGCGTGACGGCAACCAGGCGCTCATCGAGCCGATGGACCCCGCCCGCAAGCGGCGCATGTTCGACCTCATCGTCCGCATGGGCTACAAGGAGATCGAGGTCGGGTTCCCGGCGGCGAGCCAGACCGACTTCGACTTCGTGCGCTCGATCATCGAGGACGAGGCGATCCCCGAGGACGTGACGATCTCCGTCCTCACCCAGGCGCGCACCGAGCTCATCCAGCGCACGGTCGACTCCCTCGTCGGCGCCCACCGGGCCACCGTGCACCTGTACAACGCGACCGCGCCGGTGTTCCGCGACATCGTCTTCCGCAACGACCGCGAGGCGACGAAGGAGCTCGCCGTCGCCGGCACGCGCGAGGTCATGGCCTACGCGGAGAAGGTGCTCGACCCGCAGACGATCTTCTCCTACGAGTACTCGCCCGAGATCTTCATCGACACCGAGATCGAGTACGCCCTCGAGGTGTGCGAGGCGGTCATGGACGTGTGGCAGCCCGACGCCTCGCGCGAGATCGTCCTCAACCTCCCGGCGACGGTCGAGCGCGCCACCCCGAACGTGTACGCCGACCAGATCGAGTGGATGAGCCGCAACCTCTCGCGGCGAGAGTTCATCGCGCTGTCGGTCCACCCGCACAACGACCGCGGCACCGCCGTCGCCTCCGCGGAGCTGGCCGTCATGGCCGGCGCGGACCGCGTCGAGGGCTGCCTGTTCGGCCAGGGCGAGCGCACCGGGAACGTCGACCTCGTCACCCTGGGGATGAACCTCTTCAGCCAGGGCATCGACCCGCAGATCGACTTCTCGGACATCGACGGCATCCGCCGCACGGTCGAGCAGTGCACCCAGATGGACGTCCACCCCCGCCACCCCTACGGCGGCGACCTCGTCTACACCGCCTTCTCCGGCTCCCACCAGGACGCCATCAAGAAGGGGCTCACGGCGCGCCAGGAGCGCGTGGCGAAGGCCGGCGGGAAGCGCGAGGCGGTCCCGTGGGACGTGCCCTACCTGCCGGTCGACCCGGTCGACGTCGGCCGCAACTACGAGGCGGTCGTCCGCGTCAACTCCCAGTCGGGCAAGGGCGGGGTCGCCTACCTGCTGTCGAGCACCCGCGCCCTGGACCTGCCGCGCCGCCTGCAGATCGAGTTCTCCGGCGTCGTCCAGAAGGTCACCGACGCATACGGCGGGGAGATCAGCGCCGAGCGGCTGTGGGACATCTTCTGCGACGAGTACCTGCCCGCCCCGCCCGGGTCCGGGCTGGCGCCGTGGGGCCGGTTCGCGCTGCGCGGCACCACCCTCACCTCCGGCGGGGAGGGGGAGCGGGCCACGCTGTCCCTCACGCTCGTCGACCGCGGCGAGGAGCGCACGCTCACGGCCACCGGCACCGGCCCGGTCGACGCCTTCACCAACGTCTTCGCCGAGCTCGGCGTCCGGGTCGGCGTGCTCGACTACGCCGAGCACGCCCTGTCGACCGGTGGGGACGCCACCGCCGCCGCCTACGTCGAGTGCGAGGTCGACGGTCAGGTGCTGTGGGGCGTGGGCATCGACCCGTCGATCACGACGGCGTCCTTCATGGCCATCGTCTCGGCCGTCAACCGCGCCGTGCGCTGACCCGGTCGGGGCCCGTCCGCGGGCGGGCCCCG
>NZ_VDFS01000057.1:5654-12025 GCF_006151955.1 Georgenia sp. 311
CGATGCGGGTGCGCCAGGTCCCGGGGTCCTGGTCGGAGGACGGGCCGGATTCGTAGATCTCCCACCACTCCTCCTGCAGCTGCAGCTTGTGCTCGGCGACGAACGCCTCCAGCGCCTGGTAGGTCTCGCGCAGGGTGTCGTAGCTGCCCTGGTGCACCGCCTCGACCGCCCGCGCCGTCGGGAGGGTTCCGGCGAGGAGCTCACCGTCCGCGCCGCCGGGCCACGGGGCGGTGAGGGGGAAGCCGGCCTCGATGTCGGCCACGTCCCCGGGGACCCCGCGGTACCGGGCGAACGGCGCGCCACCGATCTGGATGCCGGCGCGCTCCACCTCGGCGGACACCTCGTCGAAGACGCCGGCGAAGAATTCGGCCAGCGCGTCGGTCCGGACCTGGCGCCGCAGGGCGACGGTCGGGCGCTCCTCGACGTCGATGAGCGAGATCTCGGTCATGGTTCCTCCTTGGTCGGGTCGTCCGGGCTGGACGCGAGTGCGGCGAGCTCGGTGCCCCACGCACGGGCACGGTCGAGCTCGCCGGGCAGCAGCGGCCCCTCGGTGCCCTCGACCCAGAAGCTCTCCGGCTGGGTGAGGAGGTCCGCCCCGAGCCGGTGCAGCGCCTTGGCCGCCTTCCGGCTCGCGTGGCCGGGCAGGTCGGGGTGGCGCAGGTGGGTGTCGAAGGCGGCGCCCCTCAGGTCCAGGGGCTCGGAGGACGCGAGCCACTCGCGGATCCCGGTGCCCACGTGCTGCCCGCCGCGGTGCTCGGCGTCCTCGCGGGTGGCGGGCCGGCTCATGCCGAAGGCGTGGGTGGGACCGCCGACGACGAGCACGTCGACCGTGAGCTCGTGCGGCGGGGGTGCGGTACCGACCTCGAGCACCTCGACGTCGAGGCGCTCCCGCAGGCCCTGCGCGACGGCCTGCGCGACCGCCCGGGTGTTCCCCCAGGACGACTCGTAGACGACTGCGGCGTCCACCGTGCCCCACCTCCCCCCACGAGGCGACTGCTCCCACGACGGTACCCCAGCGCCGTCGGGCGGTGGAAGGCCCGCGTGGACCACGACACGCGGCGGCCGCGGGGCGGGACCGGGCGCGCAGAGGGCGCGGTGGGCGACAATGGGGCGGTGAAGCTCTACCGGGACGAGGCCGTGGTGCTGCGCACCCACAAGCTCGGGGAGGCGGACCGCATCATCACCCTGCTCACGCGCCGCTACGGGCGCGTGCGGGCGGTCGCCAAGGGCGTGCGCCGGACGAGCTCGAAGTTCGGCGCGCGGCTCGAGCCGTTCTCCCTCGTCGACGTCCAGCTCCACGTCGGCCGCAGCCTCGACATCATCACCCAGGTGGAGTCCCAGGCCCCCTACGGGCGGGCCATCTGCGCGGACTACGCGCTCTACACGACGGCGACGGCGATGGTCGAGACCGCCGAGCGGCTCACCGAGGTCGAGGAGGAGCCGGTGCCCCAGCAGTACCTCCTCCTCGTCGGTGCGCTGCACGCCCTCGCGACGCGCCGCCACCCCGCGAGTCTCGTCCTGGACTCCTACCTCCTGCGCTCGCTGGCCGTCGCCGGCTGGGCACCGAGCTTCGGTGACTGCGCCCAGTGCGGGCGCCCCGGGCCCCACCAGGCCTTCCACGTCGTGCAGGGCGGGGCGGTGTGCGAGCGGTGCCGCCCGCCGGGCTCCTCCGCGCCCGCCCGCCAGACCCTCGAGCTGCTCGGCGCGCTCCTGTCCGGGGACTGGGCGGCCGCGGAGGCCTCCGGCCGGCGGGAGCGCGACGAGGCCTCCGGGCTGGTCGCCGCCCACCTCCAGTACCACCTCGAGCGCCAGCTGAGGTCCCTTCGTCACGTGGAGCGCGTGTGAGTCCGGTCCCGCCCCCGCCGCACCCCTCCGGTGCCCGCCCGCCGCGCATCGACCGGCGGTTCGTGCCCCGGCACGTCGCGATCGTCATGGACGGCAACGGGCGGTGGGCCAACGCCCGTGGCCTGCCGCGCGTCGAGGGCCACAAGGCGGGCGAGGCGGCCCTCCTCGACGTCGTCGCCGGGGCCATCGAGATCGGCGTGACCCACGTGTCCGCCTACGCGTTCTCCACCGAGAACTGGAAGCGCTCGCCCGAGGAGGTCCGCTTCCTCATGGGCTTCAACCGCGACGTGCTGCGCCGGCGCCGCGACGTCATGAACGAGTGGGGCGTGCGGGTGCGGTGGGCCGGGCGCCGGCCGCGGCTGTGGAAGTCGGTCATCGACGAGCTCGAGGAGGCCGAGCGGCTCACCGCCGGCAACGACGTGTGCACGCTGACGATGTGCGTGAACTACGGCGGGCGCGCCGAGATCGCCGACGCCGCGCGGGCGGTCGCCCGCGAGGTCGCCGCCGGGCGGCTGGACCCGGAGAAGGTCACCGAGCGGACCATCGCCCGGCACCTGGACGAGCCGGACCTGCCCGACGTCGACCTCTTCGTGCGCACGTCTGGCGAGCAGCGGATCTCCAACTTCATGCTCTGGCAGTCCGCCTACGCCGAGCTCGTCTTCCTCGAGGAGCACTGGCCCGACGTCGACCGCCGCAGCCTGTGGCGCGCCGTCGAGATCTACGCCTCGCGCGACCGGCGGTACGGCGGCGCCGTCGACGCCGCGGCCCAGCCCTAGGGGAGGAGCTCCTCCGCGACCCGGCGCGCGCGACGGCGGCGCAGGACGAGGAGGAGGACGATGCCCGCGACGAGCGCGACGAGCGCCGCGATCCCGGCGGGCGAGCCGGCCGCGGCGGCGATCGCCGCGCTCCACACGGCGAAGCCGATCGTCGAGTAGATCCCCGCCCACGCGAGGGAGCCGGGCACCTGCGCGAGGGTGAAGCGCGGCCAGCCGATGCGCAGGATGCCCGCGCCGAGCATGACCATGCTCTGGAACCCGACGGTGAGGTAGGCCAGCGGCACGATGACCAGCCCCCACGTGCGGACGGCCGCGACGCCGCGCTGGGCGCCCTCGCCGCTGAGCGCGCGGTGGGCGCGCAGCCGCCAGCCGCCCTCGGGGTGGGTACGGCGCAGCGCCTGGTCGGTGGCGAGGCGACCGAGCCAGTAGATGCCCTGGCCGCGCAGCATCGCGCCGAGGAACAGGAAGCCGAAGACCAGCCAGAAGGGCCAGCCGCTGAGGAACTCAGGCACGGTCGTCGTCGCGGGTGCACTCGGCGCACAGCCCGAACAGGTCGAGGGTGTGCTCGACGGCGGTGAACCCGTGGAGAGCGGCCATCTCCTCGGCCCACGACTCCACCCCGGCACCGCTGATCTCCACGGTCGTCCCGCAGCGGCGGCACACGAGGTGGTGGTGGTGCTTGGCGCTCTCGCAGCGGCGGTAGAGGGTCTCGCCGTCGTCGGCGCGCAGGACGTCGACCTCACCGGAGTCGGCCAGGGCCTGCAGGGTGCGGTAGACCGTCGCCAGGCCGATGGTGTCGCCGGACTCCCGCAGCGACTCGTGCAGCTGCTGGGCGCTGCGGAAGTCCTCGGTGCGCTCGAGCAGCGCGCTGACGGCAGCGCGCTGGCGCGTGATCCGGGGTCTCATGCTGCCTCGTGGAGCTCGACGTCGTCCTGGACGTCCGGGTGCGGGTCGGCCGGAGGGCGGCGTCGCCCGAGCAGCGGACGCACGAGCGATACTACGCCGAACACCGCGATCGCCAGCATGACGATGGTCGCCCCGGGGGAGAGCGGGTAGGCGTAGGTGAGGGTGAGCCCGGAGACGCTCACGCTCACGCCGATGACCATCGCCAGCGTCATCGTGGCCCGGAACGAGCGGGTGACGAGCTGGGAGGTGGCGACCGGGACGATCATGAGCGCGGAGACGAGGAGGACGCCGACCACCCGCATCGCCACCGACACGGTGAGCGCGGCGAGGACGGCGACGACGACGTTGAGCAGCCGCACCGGCACCCCGCTCGCCCGGGCGAACTCCTCGTCGTGCGACAGGGTGAACAGCGCCGGGCGCAGCCCGATCCCGACGGCGAGGATCGCCACCGCGAGGGCGATCGTCAGCCACAGGTCGGTGAGGCTCACGGTGGCGATGGACCCGAAGAGGTAGCCGTTGAGGTTCGCCGTCGTCCCGCCGGCGATGCCGATGAGCAGGACGCCGCCGGCGATGCCGCCGTAGAAGAGCATGGCGAGGGCGAGGTCGCCGCTCGTGCGCCCGCGCTCGCGGACGACCTCGATGAGCACCGCGCCGACGATCGAGGCGACGACGGCGCCCGGGACGGCGAGCACGTCGTGCGGGGTGAGGCTCATCGCGCCGCCGACGAGCCACCCGACCGCGACGCCGGTGAGGGCCATGTGGCCGATCCCGTCGCCGAGCAGAGCCAGGCGCCGCTGGACGAGGTAGGTGCCCATGACGGGGGCGACGAGGCCGACGAGGACGGCGGCGATGAGGGCCCGTTGCATGAGCGGGCTGGCGAGCATGTCGGCGAGCAGGGTCATGACAGGTCCAGCCGCAGCTCGGGGCCGCGGGGGTTCGCGGCCGGTTCCTCGAAGGGGTGCAGGTGCTCGTGGTCAGGGCCGCGGTGCCCGGGGGCCGCGGGCGGGGGAGGACCGTCGTGGACGACCCGGCCGTGGCGCAGGACGACGGCGCGCTCGAGCAGCCCGCCGAGGGAGCCGAGCTCGTGGAGGACGACGAGCACCCCGGTGCCCCGGTCGCGCAACCCGGTGAGCGTGGCGGCCAGCGCGTCCTGGGAGTCGCGGTCGATCCCGGCGAGCGGCTCGTCCAGGACGAGGAGGTCGGGGCGGCGCACGAGCGCGCGGGCGATGAGCACGCGCTGCTGCTGGCCGCCGGAGAAGACGCTCACCGTCTCCTTCGCGCGGTCGGCGAGACCGACCTCGTCGAGCGCCTCGAGCGCGCGCTCACGCCAGTGGCGCGGCGGGCGCAGGCGGCGGTTGTCGAGCAGCCCGGAGCCGACGACCTCCAGCGCCGTCGCGGGCGTGCCGGAGGCTGCGCCGGCCCGCTGGGGCACGTACCCGATCCGGCGCCACGGCACGTGGCGGGCGTCGCGCACGTCGACGCCGTAGAGCTCGACCGTCCCCGACGTCACGGGCACGACGCTGAGCAGCGCCTTGACGAGGGTCGACTTGCCCGAGCCGTTGGCGCCGAGGAGGGCGACGAACTCGCCGTCGTGGACGTCGAGGTCGACGCCCTGGAGGATGGGGGCGCCGCCCAGCGTCACGCGCAGGTCGCGGACGTGAACCGGTGGGGCCATGGGTCGGTATGCTCCCACGTCCTCACGCTCGCGCGCGGTCGCGCTCACGGGGCCTCGCAGCCGAGGGCGTCCTGGAGCGCGGCGAGGTTGGCGCGCATGACGGCGGGGTAGTCGAGGTCGGGGTCCTGCTGGTTCTCCAGCGGGTCGAGCACCTCGGTGCGCAGCCCGAGGTCCGAGGCGAGTGCCTCGCTCACGGCCGGGCTGACGAGCGACTCGACGAAGACGGTGTCCACGCCGTGCTCGTCGACGACGTCGGCGACCTCGGCGAGCCGGGCGGGGGAGGGCTCGGCCTCGGGATCGATGCCGGACAGGCCCTCCTGGCGGATCCCGTGCTCGGACGTGAGGTAGCCGTACGCCTCGTGCGTGACGACGATCGTGTCCTGGGCGCACCGGGCCAGGCCGGCGTCGATCTCCGCGTCGAGGTCGGTGAGCTCGGCGACGACCCGCTCGGCGTTCGCCTCGTAGGTGGCAGCCCCGTCGGGGTCGACGGCGGTGAGCTCCTCGGCCAGGGCCGCGGCGACCTCGGCCAGGCGGGCCGGGTCGAGCCAGAAGTGGGGGTCGAGGGACTCCCCGCTGTGGTCGTGGTCGGCGTGGCCCTCGTGGTCGTGGTCGTGGCCGGTCTCGCCGGTGGTGAGGAGCCGGGTGTGCTCACCGGCGTCGAAGGCGGTGGCGCCGGTGACCGCGACGGCCTCGTCGACGGCGGGCTGGAAGCCGGAGAGGTAGGCGACGAGGTCGGCGCCCTCGATGTCGGTGACGGTGCGCGGGGAGAGCTCGACGGTGTGGGGGTCGACGCCGGGCGGGGTGAGGGACTCGACCTCCACCCGGTCACCGCCGATCTCGGAGGCGAGGTACTGCAGCGGGTAGAAGCTCGCGAGGACGGTCGTGCGCGCGTCGTCGGACGCCTCTGGGGTGGTGCTGGTCGCTGTCGCGGCGTCGCCGGACTGGAAGGCCGCGCACCCGCCGAGGGCGAGGACGGCGACGAGGGAGGCGGGCACGACACGGCGCAAGAGCATGAGACTCATTCTCAATAAGGATGAGAACCGTTGTCAAACCGGCGTGGGGCTCCCGGCGTACGGCGCCCGCCGTGCCCCCGGTCCCCACCCCTCACGCGCCGAGAGCTGGATCGTGCGCGCACGATCCAGCTCTCGGCGGGGTGGGGTCAGGCGCCG
>NZ_VDFS01000057.1:12331-24560 GCF_006151955.1 Georgenia sp. 311
GCGCGGAGCTGGGTGAGGCCCACGCGCTCCTGGGACATCGTGTCGCGGTCGCGCACGGTGACGGCCTGGTCCTCGAGGGTGTCGAAGTCGACCGTCACGCAGAACGGCGTTCCGATCTCGTCCTGACGGCGGTACCGGCGGCCGACGGCCCCGGCGTCGTCGAACTCGACGTTCCAGTACGTGCGCAGCTCGGCGGCGAGGTCCCGGGCCACCGGGGAGAGCTGCTCGTTGCGCGACAGCGGCAGGACGGCCGCCTTGACCGGCGCGAGGCGCGGGTCGAGCTTGAGCACGGTGCGCTTGTCGACGCCGCCCTTGGTGTTGGGGGCCTCGTCCTCGGTGTACGCCTCGACGAGGAAGGCCATGAGCGAGCGGGTGAGGCCCGCCGCGGGCTCGATGACGTAGGGCACCCAGCGCTCGTTCTTCGCCTGGTCGAAGTAGGACAGGTCCTGACCGGAGTGCTCGCTGTGGGTCTTGAGGTCGAAGTCGGTGCGGTTGGCGATGCCCTCGAGCTCACCGAACTCGCTGCCGGCGAAGCCGAAGCGGTACTCGATGTCCACCGTGCGGGTGGAGTAGTGGGACAGCTTCTCCTGCGGGTGCTCGTAGTGGCGCAGGTTCTCGCGGCTGATCCCGAGGTCGACGTACCAGTCGGTGCGCGCGTCGATCCAGTACTGGTGCCACTCCTTGTCCGTCCCGGGCTCGACGAAGAACTCCATCTCCATCTGCTCGAACTCGCGGGTGCGGAAGATGAAGTTGCCGGGGGTGATCTCGTTGCGGAACGACTTGCCGATCTGGGCGATGCCGAACGGCGGCTTGCGGCGCGCGGCGGTCATGACGTGGCCGAAGTTGACGAAGATGCCCTGGGCGGTCTCGGGCCGCAGGTAGTGCAGGCCGGACTCGTCCTCGACGGGGCCGAGGTAGGTCTTGAGCATCATGTTGAAGTCGCGCGGCTCGGTCCACTGGCCGCGGGTGCCGCAGTTGGGGCAGGAGATCTCCGACAGGCCCTCGGGGGCGCGCCCCTTCTTCTCCTCGAACTCCTCCTCCATGTGGTCGGCGCGGAAGCGCTTGTGGCAGGAGAGGCACTCGGTGAGCGGGTCGGTGAAGACGCCGACGTGGCCCGAGGCGACCCACACCTGGCGGGGCAGGATGATCGAGGAGTCGAGGCCGACGACGTCCTCGCGGGCCTGGACCATGGTGCGCCACCACTGGCGCTTGATGTTCTCCTTGAGCTCGACGCCGAGGGGCCCGTAGTCCCACGCGGAGCGGGTGCCGCCGTAGATCTCCCCACTCGGGAAGACGAAACCGCGCCGCTTGGCGAGGTTGATGACCGAATCAAGTCGGGAAGGCGCAGCGGCCACGTCAATCACTCCAGTCTGTGTGCGTCCGCACCTGGCGGGTGCGAGCTGGTCAGACCCGCGCCTGGCTGGCGCGAGCACCGGACCAACCTACCTGGACCCGGCCGGACGGAGGACCCGGCCGCGCCCCCACACCGGCGGCCGAGGGGGCGTGGCCCGTGTCGTGGCGGCCGGGACGACGGGCGTCGCGTTAGGTTCGGGGCGATGAGCCACGCCCACGTCCACGTGCTCGACGAGACGTCCACCCCGCTGCCGCCGGACCAGGCGCGCCGGGTGCGCCTCGTGCTCGCCGCGATCGTCGTGCCCCTCCTGCTCGCCACGGTCGCCGGCCTCGTGTGGCTGTGGCCGAGCGGGGAGAGCCCGGTCGGCTCGGTGCCGCTCCTCGGCGACGGCATGTCGATCGAGACCGCCGAGGTCGTCGAGGTCACCGGTGAGCAGGGCGCGGAGGTGCGCGCCGAGCTGCTCACCGGCGTCGGGGAGGGCCAGGTCATCCCCGTCCAGGTGCCGCCCGAGGTGCTCGACAACGGGGCCGACGTCGGGGACCGGGTGCGGCTGCTCTTCAGCCCGACCGCCCTCGGCTCGGGCGTCCCCTACGTGTTCTGGGACTTCGAGCGCACCGTCCCGGTGGCGTGGCTCGCGGTCCTCTACGCCGTCGTCGTCCTCGCCGTGGCCCGGTGGCGCGGGCTGGCCGCGATGGCCGGGCTGGGCGCCTCGCTCGCCGTCGTCGTCGTCTTCGTCCTGCCCGCCCTCATGACGGGCGCGCCGCCCCTGGCCGTCGCCCTCGTCGGAGGCAGCGCGATGATGTTCTTCTCCGTCTACCTCGCCCACGGTGTGTCGATCCGGACGACGACGGCGCTCGTCGGCACCTTCATCGGCCTGGCGATCGCGACGGCGCTGGCCATGTGGGGGACGCGCGCGGCGAACCTCACCGGGACGACCTCGGACACCTCGCTCATGCTCTCCGGCACCTTCCCCGGGCTGCGGCTGCAGGACCTGCTCCTGTGCGGGATCGTCATCGCCGGCCTCGGGGCGCTCAACGACGTGACGATCACGCAGGCCTCGGCCGTGTGGGAGCTGCACGCCGCGGACCCGACGATGCCGCGCCGGCGGCTATGGCTCGGGGGCATGCGCATCGGGCGCGACCACATCGCCTCGACGGTCTACACCCTCGCCTTCGCCTACGTCGGCACGGCCCTGCCGGTGCTGCTCATGGCAGCCTCCTACGACCGCGGCGTCGTCGACACGCTCATGGCGGGGGAGATCGCCGAGGAGGTCGTGCGCACGCTCGTGTCCTCGATCGGTCTCGTGCTCGCCATCCCGGCGACGACGGCGATCGGTGCCGCGCTCGTCGTCACGACCGCAGGCCGCGGCGCCCCGGCCGAGCGCTGACGCGGCTCGTCGTCGCGGCTCGGAGCACGCCGGCGGCGGACCCGTGACGGCGGCCACGATGACGGGGTCGCGGACGTCGGGGAGAATGTCCGGGTGAGTGCGCTGCGGATCGGATCGGTCACGGCGGGCAGCCCGGTGGTGCTGGCCCCGATGGCCGGCGTCACCAACCCCCCGTTCCGGCGGCTGTGCCGGGAGGCGGGACTCGCCGCGCTCGACGACGCCACGCGCGCCACGGCCCGGCCCGGAGAGCACGCCCCCGCGGGCCTCTACGTCACCGAGATGGTCACCTCGCGCGCGCTCGTCGAGCGCAACGAGGAGACGATGCGGATGGTCGAGCCCGACCCGCTCGAGCCGGTCCGCTCCGTCCAGCTCTACGGCGTCGACCCGGCGACGGTGTCGGCGGCGGTGCGGATCCTCGTCGAGGAGGACCGCGCCGACCACGTCGACCTCAACTTCGGGTGCCCCGTCCCCAAGGTCACCCGCAAGGGCGGCGGCGCCGCCCTGCCGTGGAAGCGCGACCTGTTCCAGGCGATCGTGACCGGCGCCGTCGATGCCGCTCGGCGCGGCTCGCGCGGCCGCGCCCGCGAGGTCCCGGTCACCGTGAAGATGCGCATGGGCATCGACGACGACCACCTCACCTACCTCGACGCCGGACGGATCGCCGAGCGGGCCGGCGTGGCCGCCGTCGCCCTCCACGCCCGCACCGCCGCCCAGCACTACTCGGGCCAGGCGCGGTGGGAGACCGTCGCGCGGCTCAAGGAGACCGTCCGCAGCGTCCCGGTGCTCGGCAACGGGGACATCTGGTCCGCCGAGGACGCGATCGCGATGGTCGAGCAGACCGGGTGCGACGGCGTCGTCGTCGGCCGCGGGTGCCAGGGGCGGCCGTGGCTGTTCACCGACCTCGTCGCCGGGTTCGCCGGCTCGCCGCTGCGGGTGCGGCCGGGGCTGGCGGAGGTCGCCGCGACGGTCCGCCGCCACGCCGAGCTCATGGTCGAGTACTTCGACAACGAGAACAAGGCGCTGCGCGAGCTGCGCAAGCACATGGCGTGGTACCTCAAGGGCTACGTCGTCGGCAGCGAGGCGCGTCGGTCGCTCGGGCTGGTGAGCACCCTCGCCGAGCTCGACGAGCGCCTCGCGACCCTCGACCTCACCCAGCCCTACCCGGGCGAGGGCGCCGAGGGACCGCGGGGACGGGCGGGCTCGCCGCGCACCCCGCACCTGCCCGAGGCGTGGCTCGACAGCCAGGACGTCGACGAGCGCCTCCGGGCCCTGCTCACCGAGGCCGAGCTCTCCATCTCCGGCGGCTGACCCCGCCCAGGTCGTGCGGAAGTCGGCTGTCGTGCGGAAGTCGGCGCTCGTGCGGAAGTCGGCTGTCGTGCGGAAGTCGGCTGTCGGCGCAAGGGGGGTGGGGGCAAGGGCAGGGGAGCGCGGGGGGCGACCTCAGTCGCGGGTGCGGTAGAGGTGCATGGTGATGGGGGCGAAGACCGCGGTGAGGGCGGCCGAGGCGACGAGCACCCAGGCGACGCTGGAGAACGTCGTGGCGCCCGCCATGAGCCCGCGCACGGCGGTGACGAGGTGGCTCACCGGGTTGACGTCGACGACCGCCTGCAGGCCCGAGGGCATCGTCCGCGGGTCGACGAAGATGTTCGAGGCGAACGTCAGCGGCATGATGACGAGCATCGACACGCCCATGACGGCGTTCGGGCTGCGCATGACCAGGCCGAGGATGGTGAACACCCAGCTGAGGGAGAACGCGAAGACGAGCAGGAGCAGCAGCCCGAGGACCACCCCGGTGACCCCGCCGTCGGGCCGGAAGCCGAGGACCAGCCCGAGCGCGAGCGTGACGCACGAGGCGATCGTGTAGCGCACGGTGTCCCCGAGCAGCGCGCCGACGATCGGTGCCGGGCGCCAGATCGGCAGCGAGCGGAACCGGTCGAAGACGCCTTTGGTGATGTCGTTGTTCAGGGTGAAGCCCGTGTAGACGCTGACGATGAGCACCGTCTGGACCATGATCCCGGGCAGCAGGAACTGCAGGTAGGTGCGCGTGTCACCCGCGATGGCCCCGCCGAACAGGTAGGTGAACATCAGGGTGAAGATCACCGGGGAGAGCGTGACGTCGAACAGCTGCTCGGGCACGTGCTTGATCTTGAGCAGCGCCCGGTGGGCGAAGACGAGCGTGGTGACCGGCGCGGAGGCGCGCTCCGGCGGGTCGGTCACCGCGACGGCGTCGCGCAGCGCGGTGTTCGCGCCGATGTCGAGGGATCTCATGACGTCCTCTCCGCGGGTGAGGGCTCGGTCTGCTCCTCGGCCGGGCTTCCGGTGAGCGCGAGGAAGACCTCGTCGAGGCTCGGCTGGCCGAGGCTGAACTCGGGCACGTCGAGACCTGCGGAGTGCAGGGCGACGAGCGCCCGGGCCGGGGAGTCCGGCGCGTCCTCCGGGACCCGCGCGCTGAGCCCGAGCCCGTCGGGCAGCTCGGTGACGGGGGTGCCGAGGACGTCGGCGAGCACGGCGCCCGCGGCGGGGCGCTGGGAGTGCTCGGCCACGCGCAGGGTCACGGTGCCGGTGCCGACGGAGGCCTTGAGCTGGGGTGCGGTGCCCTCGGCGATGACCCGGCCGCGGTCGATGACGGCGATCCGGTCGGCGAGCTGGTCGGCCTCGTCGAGGTACTGGGTGGTGAGCAGGACCGTGGTCCCCCCGGAGACGAGGAGCCGGACGATGTCCCAGACCTGGTTGCGGCTGCGGGGGTCCAGCCCGGTGGTCGGCTCGTCGAGGTACAGCACCTGTGGGCTCATGACGAGGCTCGCCGCGAGGTCGATCCGGCGGTGCATGCCCCCGGAGTAGGTCTTCACCGCCTTGTCGGCGGCCTCGCTGAGGTCGAAGGCGGCGAGCAGCTCCCGGGCGCGCTCCTTGGCCCGTGCCCCGGGGAACCCGTAGAGGCGGGCGAGGAGGCTGAGGTTCTCCGCGCCGGTGAGGTCCTCGTCCACCGAGGCGTACTGGCCGGTGAGCCCGACGCGGGCGCGGACGGCGTCCGGCTCGCGCCGGATGTCGTGACCGAGCACCCGGGCGGTGCCGGCGTCGGGGGCGAGCAGGGTGGCGAGCATGCGGACGACGGTCGTCTTGCCGGCGCCGTTGGGTCCGAGCAGCCCGAAGACGGTGCCCTGCTCGACCGAGAGGTCGACGCCGTCGACGGCGGTCGTCTCCCCGAAACGTCTGACGAGGCCCTCGGCCTCGATCGCCAGGGCGAGTTCCATGGCGGCTCCTTCGCGATGGTGGTGTGCCGGGTAGAGACCGGCGCGGTGCCCCGAAGTCATCGCAGGCGGCGATCCTACGTCCGCGGGTGGAACCGGGTGAAGAGGATTTTCCGGGCAGCAGAAGACGCACCCCGCCACCCGGCGGACCGGGGGCGGGGTGCGGGTCGGGCGCGGGTCAGGCCTGGTCGCGCAGCCAGACGGTGGTGTCGGCGGGGACGGCGCCGTCGGAGAGCGGGCCGCTGGCGAGGAGCACCTCGTGGCCCTCGGGCAACGGCACCGGGTCGGCGCCGATGTTGGTGAGGACGAGGACGGCGGGCCGCCCGTCGCCGGTGTTGCGCGCCGCGACGACGTCCTCGCCGGCGGGCACCAGCTCCAGGGCGCCCGCGCCGAGCCCGAGCCCGGCGCGCAGCTCGAGGGCCGCGCGGTACATCCGCAGCGTCGAGCCCTCCTCCTGCTCCTGGGCGTCGGGTGCCAGCGCGGCCCACGACTCGGGCTGGGGCAGCCACGTGCGTCCGGTGGGGGAGAAGCCCAGTCCCGGGGCGTCCGAGCGCCACGGCAGCGGGACGCGGCAGCCGTCGCGGCCCTTCTCGGCGTGCCCGGTGCGCCACCACGCCGGGTCCTGGCGCAGCGAGTCGTCCAGGGTGGTGTGCTCGGGCAGACCGAGCTCCTCGCCCTGGTAGAGGTAGGCGCTGCCGGGCAGGCCGAGCATGAGGAGGCTGGCCGCGCGGGCGCGGCGCAGGCCGAGCTCGGCGTCGGGCTGCGGGTCCTCCGCGCCGATGCCGTTGGGGCCCTTGCCGGTCTGGGCGAAGCCGAGGCGCGAGGCGTGGCGCACGACGTCGTGGTTGGACAGCACCCACGTCGTCGGCGCGCCGACGGCGTCGTTCGCGGCGTAGGAGGAGGCGATCGACTCACGCAGCGCCGGAGCGTCCCACCGGGTGACGAGGAAGTCGAAGTTGAACGCCTGGTGCATCTCGTCGGGGCGCACGTAGCGGGCCAGGCGCTCGAGCGGCTCGACCCACGCCTCGGCGACGAGGATGCGCGCGTCGTACTCGTCCAGGACGGCGCGCCACTCGCGGTAGATCTCGTGGACGCGGTCCTGGTCGAACATCGGGCTGCGGCCGGTGACGGCGTCGTCGCTCGCGTCGGGCGGCGCGACGCCGTCACCGGGGACGTCGGTGCCCTCGACCATGCGCACGTGGCCCGCCCAGTCGGGCAGCCCGGCGGCCTTGACCAGGCCGTGGGCGACGTCGACGCGGAAGCCGTCCACGCCGCGGTCGAGCCAGAAGCGCAGGATGCTGCGGAACTCGTCGTGGACCTCGGCGGACTCCCAGTTGAGGTCGGGCTGGGTGGAGTCGAAGAGGTGGAGGTACCACTGGCCGTCGCGCTCCCACGGGCTGCCCGGGGCGTCGGGACGGTCGCACACGCGGGTCCACGCCTGGCCGCCGAAGACGGACTGCCAGTTGTTCGGCGGCTCCTCCCCGCGCTCGCCGCCGCCCTCGCGGAAGACGTACCGGGAGCGGGCCGCGGAGCCGGGCCCCTCGGCCAGCGCCTGGCGGAACCACGCGTGCTGGTCGGAGGTGTGGTTGGGGACGAGGTCGACGATGACCCGTAGACCGAGCTCGTGGGCGCGGGCGATGAGCACGTCGGCGTCCTCGAGGGTGCCGAAGATCGGGTCGACGTCGCGGTAGTCGGCGACGTCGTAGCCCGCGTCCTTCTGCGGGGAGCGGTAGAAGGGGGAGAGCCACACGGCGTCCACGCCCAGCCGCGCGAGGTGCTCCAGCCGCTCGGTGATGCCCGGCAGGTCCCCGATCCCGTCGCCGTTCGCGTCCCCGAAGGAGCGCGGGTAGATCTGGTAGATGACGGCGGTGCGCCACCAGTCGGCGTCAGCGGCCGGCTGGTGGACCACCTGGCCGGTCGCGGGCAGGGAAACAGGGCTGGGTGAAGTCACGGGCGTTCCAGTCGGGGGTCGAATGACGGGTCTCGTTACGGTACCCACGGTGCTGCCTCCCTCCCAACGTGGGGCGGGAAACCCCGGCGACCCACGTCCGCAACCGGAGTGAAACACCTCACTGCGAGTGTGTCGCCACACGGGGACGAAGGTCCCGGTGTCCGTGCCGGCGGTCCGCCCGGCGAGGACCACGAGGAGGACACGCATGACGAGGACCAACTCACGCCGGGCTCTGCCGGCGGCGCTGCTGGCCGTGGGGCTGGCGCTCGCCCCCGGGACGGCCACGGCGGCCCCCGAGGACAGGCCGCACGTCACCATCATCGCCACGGGCGGGACCATCGCCGGCAAGGCCGAGGGCCGCGACACCTACACGAGCTACCGGGCGGGCACCTACCCGATGAGCGACATGCTCGCCCAGATCCAGCCGGAGGTCGGGGCCTTCGCCGACGTCGACGTCGTGCAGTTCGGCAACGCGGGCTCCGGCGGCTACACGATCGAGCAGTACCGCGAGCTCACCCTCGCCGTCGAGGACGCGCTCGAGGAGTCCGACGCCGTCGTCGTCACCACGGGCACCGACACGATGGAGGAGTTCGCCTACTGGCTCGACCTCACCGTGCAGAACCGCAAGCCGGTGGTCCTCACCGGGGCGATGCGGCCCTGGGCGGCCGGTGAGACCGCGGGCGAGGCGGGCGTCCTCGGCGCCGACGGCCCGGCCAACCTCCTCCAGGCGGTGCGGCTCGGTGCGAGCGGGCAGACGTACTGCTTCGGCACGGTGCTCATGCTGAACGACGAGATCCACGCCGCGCGGGACGTGACGAAGGGCAACACGACCCGCAACGACACGTTCATCACCCGTCAGCTCGGCGTCCTCGGGTGGATCGACGGCGCCGACGTCCACGTCCAGCGTGCGCCCGCCCGAGTGCTCGACTGCGCGCAGGAGGAGTGGTTCACCCCCTTCGACCTCAGCGAGGTCGCGGCCGGCTCGCTGCCGCGCACGGAGATCGTCTACAACTACCAGCAGGCCGGCGGCGAGGCGATCACCGCCTTCACCGAGGCCGGGGTCACCGGCATCGTCACGGCCGGGACGGGGGCCGGCGGGATCTCCTCGGCTCCGGGCCAGGCGCGTCGGGCCGCGATCGCCGAGGGCGTGTGGTTCGCCAGCTCGAGCCGGACCGGCTCGGGGACCGTCTCGGGTGGGGGGACGGGGATCATCGCCGCCGGGGACCTGCTGCCGCAGAAGGCACGGCTCCTGCTGCTCCTGAGCCGCGCGTTCACCCAGGACATCGAGCAGGCGCGCGAGTGGTTCGCCACGCTCGGCACCCCGAGCTTCGACCAGTCGGCGCTCGCGGCCGTCCTCAGCCCGACGCCGGGGGCGGCGCCCGCGCCGGAGCCCACGCCGACCGAGCCGGCGCCAGAGCCGGGCGCGACGGCCGAGCCGACGACGGCGCCGCCCGCCGGGCCGCCGGCCGGCGAGGAGCCCCCGGCGGGCGAGGTCCCGGGCGGGGGAGAGCCGGGCGGTGAGGAGGCCCCGGACGGGGCGGAGCCGACCGAGGCCGGTGGCGCCGGCGGGACCGGTGGTCCGGGCAGCGCCGACTGGCTGCCGGCGCTCGGCGCTCCGGTGCAGGGCGCGCTCACCGTCGCGGCGCTCGCGCTGCTCGTGGGCGGCACGCTCTACGCCTACCGCCGGCGGGCGTTCACGGTGGCGTTCGGGGAGTGACGTACGCGCCTGGGGGGAGGGGCCGGTGGGCCCCTCCCCCCAGGCGTGCTCAGCGCTGGATGGCGGCCGCCGTGGAGTGGCGGACGATGAGCTCGGCGACGAAGAGCAGCTCGCTGCGCGGGGCGCGGGCGCCCTTGACCTCGGCGATGAGGGAGGTGACCGCGGCGTGGCTCATCGCGTCGACCGGCTGGCGCAGGGTGGTGAGCGGCGGGTCGGTGAAGGCCATGAGCGGTGAGTCGTCGAAGCCGACGACGGACACGTCCTGGGGGACCGAGAGGCCGCGGGAACGGACGGCCCGGACGGCGCCGAGCGCCATGAGGTCCGAGCCGCAGATGATCGCGGTGCAGCCGTGGTCGAGGAGCATCCCGGCCGCTGCCTGGCCGCCCTCGAAGGTGTAGAGGGTGGGCACGACCGGGTTGGTGCCCCCGGGCAGGAGCTGGGCGGTGGCGCGCTCGAAGCCGAGGCGCTTGCGCTGGGAGGGGACGAAGCGGTCGGGACCGATCGCCAGCCCGATGCTGCGGTGTCCCTGGGACACGAGGTGGCGCACGGCCAGCTCCATGCTGCCGCTGTCGTCGGTGGAGAACGCGGGGGCGTCCAGCTCCCCGGTGTACCCGTTGACGAGCACGAAGGGGATGTCGCGGGACTGCAGGCGGCGGTAGCGCTCGGCGTCGGCCTGTGTGTCGGCGTGGAGGCCCGAGACGAAGACGATGCCGTCGACACCGTGGTCGAGGAGCATCTCGACGTACTGGTCCTCGGTCGTGCCGCCGGGGGACTGGGTGCACAGCAGCGGGGTGTACCCGAGGGTCGAGAGCACGGACTCGATGGACTGGGCGAAGGCCGGGAAGACCGGGTTGGTGAGCTCGGGGACGATGAGCCCGATGAGGCCGGCGGAGCGCGCCCGCAGCCGCTCGGGGCGCTCGTAGCCGAGCATGTCGAGCGCGGCGAGGACCGCCTTGCGGGTCTCGGCGGCGACCTCGGGCTTGCCGTTGAGCACGCGCGACACGGTCGCCGTGCTGACTCCTGCCTGCTCGGCGACGTCCATCAGTCTCGTGCGGCCTTGCATGGCAGACCCCTTCTTCTGCAGCGGCTCCGTCTGTGTGTGCAATCGTTACATGAAATCTCTGCAACGTGTTGCAATCGCCGTCCGTGGCGACTTACAGTTCCAGCAAACGGCACAGCGACGCGGCTCACAGGCCGTGATGTCGCCTAGGCCACACGACAAGGAGAGATAACGCATGCGTCGCAGCATCGTGATCACCGCCGCCGCCGCTTTGACTCTCGGTCTGGCCGCCTGTGGCGGAGACGCCGAGGAGACCCCGGCCGACGACAGCACCACCACCGACGAGGCCACGGCCGACGCCGGGGCCAACGGGGACGGGGGCAGCCTCACGATCTGGGTGGACGACACCCGCCAGGCGGCCGTCGAGGCCGCCGCGGAGGCCTTCGAGGCCGAGACCGGCACCGCCGTCGAGCTCGTGCAGAAGAACTTCGACGACATCCGCCCGGACTTCCTCGCCCAGGTTCCCACCGGCGAGGGCCCGGACATCACCGTCGGTGCCCACGACTGGCTCGGTGAGTTCACCGCCAACGGCGTCGTCGCCCCGGTCGAGCTCGGCGACAAGGCGTCGGAGTTCGAGGAGGTCGCGGTCGAGGCCTTCACCTACGAGGGCCAGGTCTACGCCCTGCCCTACGCGATCGAGAACATCGCGATCTACCGCAACGCCGCGCTGGTCGACGAGACCCCCGCGACCTTCGACGAGATGATCGCCATGGGTGAGGCGTCCGGCGCCCAGTACCCGTTCCTCGTGCAGGTCACCGAGGTCGGCGACCCCTACACGATGTACCCGTTCCAGACCTCCTTCGGGGCCCCGGTCTTCGAGATGAACGAGGACGGCAGCTACTCGCCCGAGCTCGCGCTCGGCGGCGAGGCCGGCAACAACTTCGCCACCTGGCTCGCGGAGCAGGGTGCGGCCGGCACGCTCAACACCTCGTGGGAGTACGACATCGTCGTGGAGGCCTTCGCCAACGGTGAGGCCGCCTACCTCCTCGGCGGCCCGTGGATGCTGTCCTCCTTCGAGGGCATGGACATCGCGGTCGACCCGATCCCGTCCGCGGGTGGCGAGCCCGCCCGTCCGTTCACCGGCGTCCAGGGCTTCTACGTGAGCGCCCAGAGCGACAACGCGCTCCTCGCGAACGACTTCCTCGTGAACTACATGGCCACCGAGGAGGCCCAGGTCGCTCTCTACGAGGCCGGTGACCGCACCCCGGCGCTCATCAGCGCCGCGGACACCGTCTCCTCCGACCCGATCGCCGCGGGCTTCCGCGAGGTCGGCGCCGAGGCCGTCCCGATGCCCTCCATCCCCGAGATGGGCGAGGTGTGGAACTTCTGGGGCGTCACCGAGGGCCAGATCATCGCCGGCGCCGTGAACCCGGTCGAGGGCTGGGAGAAGATGGTCGCTGACATCCAGGCCGCGATCGGCGGCTGATCCGACAGCGGCGCGCCCGGGTCGCCCCGGGCGCGCCGCCGCGCGATCCTGGTCCTACGCGCTGGCCCCGCCCGCGCACCTCCCGG
>NZ_VDFS01000057.1:24854-38475 GCF_006151955.1 Georgenia sp. 311
TCCCAGCCTCAGCATCCTCAGCTCTCGGCGGCGAGCGACGACGCCAAGCAGCTGCGGACCCGACCTCTGCGTACTCCTCACTCGCGGACGTACACGCCGGGGTTCTTCTTCAAGATCGCCGTCATGGCGCTCATCAACGCCCTCGGCGTCTACATCCTCATCCAGGCGTTCACCGTGGAGTCCTGGGGGGTCTTCGCGGGGATGCTCGCCCTGCTCGTGCTCGCCGACTACGTGTACTTCTCGCGGCGCGCGCTGCCGATGAAGTACATCCTCCCTGGTCTCGCGTTCCTCCTCGTCTTCCAGGTCTTCACCGTCGCCTACACCGGGTACGTCGCCTTCACCAACTACGGTCAGGGCCACAACTCGACGAAGGGCGACGCGATCGAGGCGCTGCTCATCCAGAACGAGCAGCGGGTCGAGGGGTCGAGCTCCTACCCCCTCGCCGTCGTCGACCGTGACGGGGAGCTCGGCTTCGCCGTCCTCGAGGACGGCGACGTGCTGGTCGGCACGGCCGAGCAGCCGCTGCGCGAGGTGGATGACGCCGTCGTCTCCGACGGCACCATCACCGAGGTCCCGGGCTGGGAGATCCTCGACCGGCAGGAGGTCATCGCCCGGCAGTCCGAGGTCGTCGACCTGCGCGTGCCCTTCTCCGAGGACGCCGAGGCAGGCTCGGTGCGCACGCAGGACGCGCGCAACGGCTTCGTCTACCGCTCGGTCCTCGACTACGACGAGGCCACGGACACGATGACGAACGTCGAGACCGGCGTCGTCTACACCCCCAACGACAACGGTCAGTTCGAGGCCCCGGACGGCTCCACGCTCAACGTGGGCTGGCGGGTGAACATCGGGCTCGACAACTTCACGACGGCGTTCGCGGACTCGCGCTACGCCGAGCCCTTCCTCAAGGTGCTCATCTGGACGTTCGCCTTCGCGATCCTCACCGTCGGCCTGACGTTCTTCCTCGGCCTGTTCTTCGCGCTCGTCCTCAACGACGAGCGGGTACGCGGCCGCAAGGTCATGCGCGCCTTCCTCATCCTGCCCTACGCCTTCCCGGCGATCATGTCCTACCTGCTGTGGCGGGGCATGCTCAACACCGACTACGGCTTCATCAACCAGGTGCTCCTCGGCGGCGCGGAGATCCCGTGGCTGTCCAACGAGTGGCTGGCGCGCGCCGTCGTGCTCGGGGTCCAGCTGTGGGTGGGCTTCCCGTACATGTTCCTCATCACGACCGGTGCGCTGCAGTCGATCCCGAGCGACGTCATGGAGGCCGCCCGCATCGACGGCGCCGGCCGCTGGCGGATCTTCCGCTCGATGACGCTGCCGCTGCTGTTCATCGCGGTCGCCCCGCTCCTCATCTCGTCCTTCGCCTTCAACTTCAACAACTTCAACGGCATCGAGATGCTCACCGAGGGCGGGCCACGCTTCCCGGACAGCTCGGTCCCCGTCGGTGCGACCGACATCCTCATCACGATGGTGTACTCCATCTCCGGTCTCGACGGACGCGCGGCGACGAACTACGGGCTCGCCTCGGCGCTCTCGCTCGTCATCTTCCTCATCGTCGCGACCATCTCGGTGATCACGTTCCGCAAGACCCAGGCGCTGGAGGACATCAACTGACATGGCCACCATGACCGGTTCCCCCCAGGCCACCCTCGCCGAGCGGCGCCCGAGCCGACGCCGCTGGTGGAGCGAGGTGGGGTGGCGCTACATCGTCGCCCTGCTCGCCATGCTCTACGCGGTGTGGCCCATCGTCTACATCATCTCGGCCTCGCTCAGCGAGCGGGGCACGCTCACCGGCTCCAACGCCCTGTTCACCGACATGAGCACGGCGAACTACGCCCAGCTCGCCGACACCTACTTCTGGACGTGGCTCGGCAACACGGTGTTCATCGCGGGCGTGACGTCCATCGGCACCGTCCTCATGGGCGCCGCCGCGGCGTACGCGTTCTCCCGCTTCCGGTTCACCGGGCGGCGGGTGGGCCTCATCGCCCTGCTCATCGTCCAGATGTTCCCGCAGCTGCTCGCGTTCGTCGCGATCTTCCTGCTGCTGCTGCTCCTGGGTGACATCACCCCGGTGCTCGGCCTCAACTCCCAGATCGCGCTCATCATGGTGTACCTGGGTGGGGCGCTGGGCGTGAACACGTTCCTCATGTACGGGTTCTTCAACACCGTGCCCAAGGAGCTGGACGAGGCGGCGAAGATCGACGGCGCCACCCACGCCCAGACGTACTGGACGATCATCCTGCGTCTGGTCGTGCCGATCCTCGCGGTCGTCGCGCTGCTGTCGCTGATCTCGACGTTCTCCGACTTCCTGCTCGCCAAGCTGATCCTGCAGTCGGAGTCGAACTGGACGGTGGCGGTGGGCCTGTACGGGTGGGTCTCGGACCAGCTCTCGGCGAACTGGGGCCTGTTCGCGGCGGGTGCGACGATCGCGGCGATCCCGATCGTGCTCATCTTCCTGTTCCTGCAGCGGTACATCGTCTCCGGACTCACCGCCGGCTCCGTCAAGGGCTAGGACGCACCACCACCGAGAGCAGGGTTCCCCCCGGGGAGCCCTGCTCTCCGCGTTTCCTCCCCCGCCCCCCGCTCCTCGCCCCCCGCCCCCCGCCCCCTCGCCCGCGACAGCCGACTTCCGCGCGAGAGCCGACTTCCGCGCGAGAGCCGACTTCCGCGCGAGAGCCGACTTCCGCGCGAGAGCCGACTTCCGCGCGTGCGGACGGCCACGGCTCAGGCCGTCGGACGCGCCCAGGTGAGGGTGTACCGGTAGTAGAACCGTCGGCGCGCCCGCGCGGCCGGGAGCAGCTCACGGGCAGCTGCGCGCACCTCGGCGAACGACTCCGCGGGGTCGGTCACCGCAACCCCGACCTCTCCCTGGGCGCGCCGCACCGCGTCGATCAGCCGCACCGGGAGCACCTGCACTCCCGACAGCGCCCAGTCCGCCGCGGACCGCGTCGCCGCGAGCCCCACCACCCGCAGCTCACCACCCGGCGCCACGAGCTCTGCGAGCCGCCGGAGCGCCGGGCGCAGCGGCAGGTGGTGCAGCGTCGCGACGCAGCACACGGTGTCGAAGAGCCCGAGCGTGCGCGCGTCGTCGTCGAGCAGGCCGCAGGCCAGGACCTGCGCGTCCCCGCCCACACGCGCCCGCGCCCGCGCCACCGCTGCCGGGTCCGGGTCGATCCCCACGGCCTCCCGCGCGACGGGGGCGAGCCGCTCGAGGAGGAGCCCCTCGCCGCACCCGACATCGAGCACCCGGCCGCCCCGACGCCGCGCAGCGGCCACGAGCTCGCCGTGGAAGGCGGTGTTGTGGTTCCAGTACGACGACGGCGCCATCGTCGAGAGGCTAGGGCAGTCACCTCCGCGCCGGGCGAGAACGGCGGCGTTTCGTCGGCGATCCGCGTCGTCGGCGAGCCACGTCCGCGGGTTCCTGCCAGGCTACCGGCGTGGCAGACACGGACGACGACGCAGCCCTCGCCGGCATCGCGCGCGACCTCTACGCGCTGCTCCCGGCGGAGTTCGTCACTGCCCGCAACTCACGCGCCGCCGAGGTACGACGCGCGGGCGAGCGCGCCCTCGCGACCCGCGTCAAGGTGCTGCCCAAGCCGTCGGTCCCCGCCTGGGCGGTGGGTCTCGTCGCCCGGGAGGAGCCCGACGACCTCGACACCCTCGGTGAGCTCGGCGCCGAGCTGCGGGTGGCCCAGGCCTCGGCGAACCCCCTCGAGCTGCGCGCGCTCGGCAAGCGCCGCCGTCAGCTCGCCGCGGCGCTCACCCGCACCGCAGCGCGCCTGGCCGAGGAGCGCGGCGTTCCGCTCTCGGCGGCCGCGCAGGAGCAGGTCGAGCTCACCTGGCAGGCCGTCGTCATCGAGCCGGCGGCCGAGCGCGCCGTCCGCAGCCTGCTCCTCGTGCGCACGCTCGCACCCGGCGACCTCGGCGGCGTCGCCCTCGACGGCGCCCTCGCCGTCCCCGTCGAGGGCGTCACGATCGACGACGACGACGCCGACGACCAGCCCGCACCCCCGCCCCGCCGTCGGGCGGCCACCGCGAGGACGTCCCGCGGCGACGACGAAGGACAAGAGCACCGGACCGGTGCGCAAGGCGCGCGGGCAGCCAGGGCCAGAGCGACGGGCGGGAAGCAGCGACCGACCGTCGTCGAGCCGCCGGAGCGCGAGGCCGACGAGGGCTCGGCCCGCGACGACGCTCGCGAGACCCGCCGCGCCGAGCGGGACCTGCGCGCCCGGGAGCGCGTCGCGGAGCAGGCGCGGGCGGACCGCGAGGAGGCGCAGGAGGAGCTCGCGCGGGTCGAGGCGCGCGTGCTCCAGGTCGCGACGCGCGCCGAGGAGCTGCGCCGGGAGCTCGAGAAGGTCGAGGAGGAGCTCGAGGAGCTGGACGAGGAGCGCGCCGCAGCCCAGGAGGAGCGGGAGGACGCCGAGGACCGCGAGGCCACTGCCCTGCGCGCGGTGGAGGAGGCACGCGGGCGTCTCGCCGGCCTCGCGGGGGAGTAAAGGTTGGCCCCAGGGCCCCGCACCGGGCAGGCTGGCGCTATCGACAACGAAGGAGGTCCCGCAATGGACGAGACCACGCCCAGCGCGCCGGAGGCGGCCAAGGACGCCGCAGTGACGGCGAAGGACAAGATGCGCGAGTCGCTCGAGCGCAAGAAGGCTCGGGAGCACCTCGCCAACCAGTCCCGCCCCAACGACGGCTCCGTGCACGGCAGCCAGGTCAACGGTGGCGGCAAGCGCACCTTCCGGCGCAAGTCGGGCTGAGACTCAGCCCTCGACGGCGAGCCGCAGCTCGCCGAAGGCCGCGGCGAGCTGGGGCGGAGTGACGTGGGCGTTGAGCCCGCTCGGGTTGGGCAGCACCCACACCCGCGTCCGCCCCAGCCGCTCCGGCTGCTCCCCGTACGTCGCACGTGGCCGGTCGAAGGCCGTGCGGTAGGCGGTCACCCCGAGGACGGCGAGCCACTGCGGCTCATGGGTCACGACGTCGTCGACCAGCCGCCGTCCCCCGGCGTGCAGCTCCTCGGCGGAGAGCTCGGCCGCGGTCGCCGAGGCGCGCTCCACGACGTTCGTCAGCCCCAGTCCCAGGGCGAGCAGCTCCTCCTGCTCGGCGGGCGCGAGCTGCCGCGGGGTGAAGCCCGAGCGGTGCAGCGCCGGCCAGAACCGGTTCCCCGGCCGGGCGAAGTGGTGGCCGGTCCAGGCCGAGTACAGCCCCGGGTTGATCCCGCAGAACAGCACGCGCAGCCCTGGGGCGAGGAGCGTCGGCAGGGTGCGGTCCGCCGCGGCGGCGAGCTCATCGCGGGTGGGGCGACCGTGGGCGGGCACGGGACGACCCTATGTGACGTCCACCGGTGAAGATCGTCGATGGTCACGCGGAAATGTGACGTGTTCCATTGGTGTAGATTTCTTGCGATTCCTGTGGGATGATGGTAAATGCTGGCTCGCGGAGGTCGGGCGCGTTCACCGGATGTGGACTGCGAATTCCTCCGGGTCCTCGGCCCCGTTCGAGAATGGTCCGCAAGGTCCGGAATCGTGCGGAGCGGATGAATCGAGGCAGGCGTCGGCCCCCGCCGACGACGAGCGTGGTGTTTCTTTCTTCGAAGGGTACGCATTGAATTTCTCCGCCGGTCAGGTCGTCGTTCATCCGCATCACGGTCCCGCCACGGTCAAGAAGATTTTCACTCGTTCCATCAGAGGTGAGCTCAGGAGCTATATCCGGCTCGCCGTCCCGCAGGCCGACCTCGAGGTCTCGATCCCCGTCGACCAGGCGGAGGAGATCGGTGTCCGCTCCGTCGTCGACGCGGCCGGCGTCCGGGAGGTCGTCTCGGTCCTGCTCGACGAGAGCGAGGACTACGAGAAGGTCTGGGCACGCCGGATCAAGGCCAACGCCGAGCGGCTGCGCACGGGCAACCTGCGCACGGTCGCCGGTCTCATCCGCGACCTCACCCGGCAGAACGAGGAGAAGCGCCTCGCCTTCGGTGAGACCAAGCTCCTGCGTGACGCGATGGCTCCGTTCGTCGCCGAGCTGTCCATCGTCCTGGACATGCCGGCCAAGGACGTCGAGGCCATCGTCGTGGCCGCCGTCGTCGAGGGCGTGCGCCCCGAGCTGCCGGAGCTTGAGCTCGCCACCGCGAGCTGAACGTCCGCCCCGAGGCCGACGACGCACCCGTGCGTCGTCGGCCTCGTGCGTGCCCGCCCCAGCGCGACCTAGGCTTGGTGCCCATGAGACTCGGTGACCTCGCTTCCGCGCTGGACCTCGCTGCCCCTGCCGGGGCCGAGGAGATCGAGGTGCGCGGCGCCACGCACCAGGCCGACTGGGCGCGCCCCGGGGACGTGTTCGTCGCGGTCCGCGGCGCGCGCGCCGACGGGCACCGGTTCATCGCCGACGCCGTAGCGCGCGGCGCCGTCGCCGTCCTCGGCGAGGGCCTGCCCGACGACGTCACCTGCCCCGTCCCGTACCTGCGCGTCCCCTCCGCCCGGGCGGCCCTCGCCGACGCCGCGGCGACGCTCGCGGGGCACCCGAGCCGCGGGCTCACGGTGCTCGGCGTCACCGGCACCGACGGCAAGACGACGACGTCGTCCCTCGCGCGGCACCTCCTGCGCAGCGCCGGCCGCCCCACCGGCCTGCTGTCGACCGTCGGCTACGAGCTGCCCGACGGCGTGCTGCGCCAGCCGCCCGCCCACTTCACCACCCCCGAGGCGCCGCAGGTGCAGCAGATCCTGCGCGACATGGTCGACGCCGGTGCGACGCACGCCGTCGTCGAGGCCTCGAGCCACGCGCTGGCCCTGGACCGGGTGCGGGGCGTCGACTTCGACGTCGCCATCTGGACCAACCTCACCGGGGAGCACCTCGACTTCCACGGGACGATGGAGCAGTACTTCGCCGACAAGGCGCTGCTCGTGCAGCGCGCCCGCCACGCCGTCCTCAACGCCGACGACGCGTGGACCGAGCAGCTCATCCCGATGGCGGCGAGCCACGTCACCTACAGCGCCGAGGGCCGCCCGGCGGACTGGTGGGCCTCCGACGTCGTCGAGGGCGCGGACGACCTGCGCTTCACCGTGCACTGCCCGGACGGCACCGTCCAGGCCAAGCTGCCGATGATCGGTCGCTTCAACGTCGCCAACGCGCTCGCCGCGATGGCGGGCGTCCACGCCACCGGGGTCGGGCTCGCGGAGCTGGTCGCCGGCCTCGCGACGTTCCCGGGCGTCGCCGGCCGGATGGAGATGGCCGACCGCGGCGCGGACGACCCGCGCGTCATCATCGACTTCGCGCACACGCCGCCGAGCCTGGAGAAGGCCCTGGAGACGGTACGCGTGACCACCGACGGACGGCTGTGGGTGGTGCTCGGCTCCGCCGGCGGGCCGCGCGACCCCTCCAAGCGGGCACCCCTCGGTGAGGTCGCGACCCGCCTGGCCGACGTCGCCGTCTTCACCGAGGAGGACCACCGCGACACGCCGCTGGTGGAGATCCTGGACGAGATGGAGCGCGGCGCGCGGGAGGCCGGACGGAGCAACTTCCGCAGCATCGGCGACCGGCGCGAGGCGATCCGCCACGCCGTCACCGAGGCGGGTCCGCAGGACACCGTCGTGCTCGCGGGGAAGGGTCCGGAGGAGACGCTCGAGCGGGACACCGAGACCATCGCCTGGGACGAGATGGCCGAGGCCCACGCCGCCCTGGCCCTGCGCCACCGCGCCGACTGAGGACGCCCGGATAGAACTCCGCTCTCGCGCAGAACTCCGCTCTCGCGCGGAAGTCCGCTCTCGCGCGGAAGTCGGCTCTCGCGCGGAAGTCGGCTCTCGCGCGGAAGTCGGCTCTCGCGCGCAAGTCGGCTGTCGCGCGGAAGTCGGCTGTCGCGCGGAAGTCGGCTCTCGCGCGGAAGTCGGCTGTCGGCGGGGAGGCGGGGAGGCCACCCCTCCCCGCCGACAGCGGGATCCTGCGCGTCAGTCCAGGCGGCGGGTCCTGCCGAGGTCGGCGAACCACAGGGCGCTGTCCTTGGGGATCCGCTCGAGCGTCTCGTAGTCCACCCGGACGATCCCGAACCGCTTGGAGTACCCGTAGCCCCACTCGAAGTTGTCGAGCAGGGACCACACGAAGTACCCGCGCACGTCCGCGCCCGCGTCGACGGCGTCGAGCACCGCCCCGACGTGGTCGCGGACGTAGGCCACCCGCTTCTCGTCGTGCACCGCCAGCGCGCCCGGCTGCGAGGCGTCGGGCACCACCTCGTCGGCGAACGCCGCACCGTTCTCGGTGATCATGAGCGGCAGGTCCGGGTACCTCCGGTGCAGGTCCAGGAGCAGCTCGGTGAGGCCGGCCGGCTCGATGTTCCAGCCCATCTCCGTGTAGGGACCGGGCTGCGGCGGGAACTCCACCCTTTCGGCGCCCGGCCACGGGGAGGCAGCCGCCCCCTTGTGCCCGTCGGCCGTGAGGCGCTCGGAGCGACCGTCCCACAGCCGCACGGCGGTGGTGGAGTAGTAGTTGACCCCGAGCACGTCGATCGGCTGGTGGATCGCCTCGGCGTCCCCGTCGCGCACGAAGGACCAGTCGGTCACCGAGGCGGTGTCCTCGATGACGTCGGTCGGGTACCCGCCCTCGAGCATCGGCTGGAGGAACACCCGGTTGGCGAGGCCGTCGATCTGGCGCACGGCGTCGTCCTCGCCCCGCAGGACGTGGAAGTTCAGCGTCACCGAGTAGTCCGGGTCCCCGGACACCTCGCTGCGCAGCGCCTGCAGTGCCAGGCCGTGGCCGAGGTTGAGGTGGTGGACGGCGGCCAGGGCGGCCGCGTGCTCGGTGCGGCCGGGCGCGTGCGCCCCGGAGGCGTAGCCCAGGTAGGCGCTGCACCACGGCTCGTTGAGGGTGGTCCAGGTGGATACCCGGTCCCCGAGCCGCTTGCCCATGATCGCGGCGTAGTCCGCGAACGCGGAGGCGGTGTCGCGCGCCGGCCAGCCGCCGGCGTCCTCCAGGGCCTGCGGCAGGTCCCAGTGGTAGAGCGTGGAGACCGGGCGGATGCCGCGCTCGAGCAGGCCGTCGACCAGCCGGTCGTAGAAGTCGAGCCCGGCGGTGTTGGCCTCACCGCGCCCGGTCGGCTGGATCCGTGGCCACGCCACGGAGAACCGGTAGGCCTGCAGCCCGAGCTCGGCCATGAGGTCGAGGTCCTGGTCGAAGCGGTGGTAGTGGTCGCAGGCGACGTCCCCGGTGTCCCCGTTCCACACCCGGCCGGGGGTGTGGCTGAAGGTGTCCCAGATGCTCGGGCCGCGCCCGTCCTCCCGGGCCGCGCCCTCCACCTGGTAGGACGCCGTGGCCGAGCCGAGGACGAACCCCTCGGGCAGCGCGCGGCTCATCGGGCCACCTCCAGCCGGACGGTGCCGTCGCTGGCGGGCACGGGCTCGCCGCCGGCGAGCCGGGCCCGGAAGGCCGTGGCCGGGGTGGCGGTCACGCTCACGCCGTCCTCACCGTGCACGACGGCGAAGCGCACCTCGGTCCCGTCCAGCGGGTTGGTCACGCGCACCTCGCGGTCCTCCTCACCGAGGTAGACGGTGACGAGCGCGTCGGCGGTGTAGTCCCGCTCGGTGTCGGTCGCGCCCGGCGTGGTGACGAGCACGGCCCCCTCCCGTACCCACAGGGGCACGGAGGAGAAGTCGTGGACCTCGCGCCGCCAGGTGGCGCCGTCGGCCACCTCGCCGGTGAGGAGGTTGGTCCACCGGCCCGCGGGCAGGTAGTACTCGACGTCGCCCTCGGCGGAGAAGACCGGCGCGACGAGCAGGTCCGGGCCGAGGAGGTACTGCCGGTCGAGGTGGTCGCACGCAGGGTCGCCGGGGAAGGCGAGCTGCATCGGGCGCATGACCGGCAGACCGCGCTCGTGAGCCGCGCGGCCCGCCTCGTAGAGGTAGGGCATGAGCTCGGCCTTGAGCCGGGCGAAGCGACGGGTGACCTCGACGGCGCTCTGGTCCGGCTCCTCCTCACCGGTGTCGAACAGCCACGGCACCCGGTAGCTCTGGGAACCGTGCAGCCGCGAGTGGGAGGAGAGCAGGCCGAAGGCCACCCACCGCTTGAACACGGCCGGGTCGGGGCTGCCCTCGAAGCCGCCGATGTCGTGGCTCCAGAACCCGAAGCCGGACATCGACATCGACAGCCCGCCGCGCAGCGACTCGGCCATCGACGGGAAGGAGGAGGAGTTGTCCCCGCCCCAGTGCACCGGCATCCGCTGCCCGCCGGTGGTGGCGGACCGGGCGAAGAGCACGGCCTGGCCGTGGCCGCGCTCCTCCTCGATGACGGAGAAGACGGCCTCGTTGTACAGCTGGGTGTACCAGTTGTGCATGAGGTAGGGGTCCGAGCCGTCGTGCCACACGACGTCCACGGGGATGCGCTCGCCGAAGTCGGTCTTGATCGCGTCGATGCCCTGGCGCAGGAGGGTGCGGATCTTCTCCTGGAACCAGGCGGTGGCCGCCGGGTTGGTGAAGTCGACCAGGCCCATGCCGGCCTGCCACATGTCCCACTGCCAGATGCTGCCGTCGGGCCGCTTCACGAGGTAGCCGGCCGCGGCCGCCTCGTCGAAGGTGCGGGTCCGCTGGGCGATGTAGGGGTTGACCCAGGCGCTGGTGCGCAGCCCGCGCTCGTGGAGGCGGGCGAGCATGCCCTCGGGGTCGGGGAAGGTGCGCGCGTCCCACTCGAAGCTCGTCCAGTCGAACTCGCGCATCCAGAAGCAGTCGAAGTGGAAGACGCTGAGCGGGATCTCGCGCTGCGTCATCCCGTCGATGAAGTGGTTGACGGTGGCCTCGTCGTAGTCGGTGGTGAACGACGTCGAGAGCCACAGCCCGTAGGACCACGCCGGCACCTGGGCCGGGCGCCCGGTGAGCCGGGTGTAGCGCTCGAGCACCTCAGCGGGCGTGGGCCCGTAGATGACGAGGTACTCCAGGTGCTCACCGGGCACGGAGAACTGGACCTGCTCGACGGCCTCGCTGCCCACCTCGAAGGACACGTGCTCGGGGTGGTTGACGAGCACGCCGTAGCCGCGGTTGGTGAGGTAGAACGGCACGTTCTTGTAGGCGAGCTCGGAGGACGTGCCCCCGTCGGCGTTCCACACGTCCACGGTCTGCCCGTTCTTGACGAACGGCCCGAACCGCTCGCCGAGCCCGTAGACGAGCTCGCCGACGTCGAGGGAGAGCTGGGTGTGCACGTACGTCGACGCCGGGGCCAGGCCCGTCGTCGTCACGCCGGCGACGCCGGTCGGCTCGGCGGGCACCGGCGCGCCCTCGGCGAGCCGGACGTACCCCACGGACTTGTGGCCGGAGCGGGTGAGCACCCGCTCCGCGTCCGTGAAGCTGAGGTCCCACGGCGCACCGCGGCGGATGCGCGCCTGGAGCGGGCCGGCGTCGAGCACGCCGCCGTCGTCGTCCACCTCCGCCCGGCCGTGGCCGGTCTGCGCCCCGACGAGGTCGAAGCCGTGCCGGTCGAGCGCTCCCTTGTGGTGCTCGACCCGGACGCGCACCACGCCCTCGAGGGGGCTGGAGAGCGTCACGGTGAGCAGCGCCCGGTTGAGCGTGTCGCCGCGGCCGGTGATGACCTTGGTGGGGGCGTGGACGACGAGCTCGTCGCCGTCGGGGGAGTGGTGGGCGGTGACGTCGTAGGCCTCGGCAGCGTACTGCGCATCGACGCCTGGCCGGTTGTGCCAGAACCCGTCGGTGAACTTCATTACTTGACTGCTCCTGCGGTGATGCCCCGGGTGAGGGTGCGTTGGAAGATGAGGAAGAAGATGAGGGTGGGGATGAGGCCGAGCAGCGCCGAGGCACTCGTCGTCGTCACGTCCATGAGCCGGTCACCCTGGAGCGCGGTGATCGCCACCGGGACCGTCTGGTTGGCGTTGGAGACGAGGAACGTCAGCGGGATGAGGAACTCGTTCCACGTCCAGATGAAGAAGAAGATGAGCAGGACCGAGAGCGTGGGCCGGGAGATCGGGTAGACCACGCGCCACAGGACCCGCCACCGGCCGGCGCCGTCGAGCGAGGCGGCCTCGAGCAGCTCCTTGGGGAAGGTGCTGTAGACGGAGGCGAGCAGGTAGGTGCCGAAGGCGCTCTGGATGACGGTGAAGATGATGATGACGGCCCACACGTTGTCGTAGAGGCCGGCCTCCCGGAACATGAAGTACAGCGGGTAGAGCAGCACCTCCTGCGGCAGCATGTTCGCGAGCAGGATGAGGATGACGATCCACATCCGCCCCTTGATCCGCCCGATGCCCAGGGCGAAGGCGTTGAACATCGACAGCAGCACCGCGAGCACGGCGACGGTGCCGGAGATGAAGAAGCTGTTCCACACCTTCTGCGGGAAGTTCACCCGCTCCCAGAACGCGGAGATCCCGTCGGTGTAGATCTCGGCGGGCAGGGCCAGCGGTCCGCTCGTCGCGTAGTCCGTCGGCGACTTGAAGGAGTTGATGACGATGAGGATGAACGGGAAGGCGATGAACAGGCCGATGAGGACGGCGACGGCGAGCACCGCCCAGTCCCCGGCCGTGCGCGTGGTACCCGGTCCGCGTCCGGCCGGCGTGCGGCGGCGGCGCTCGGACTTCGTGGGAGCGAGGACGTCGGCGGCGGCCATCAGCGTCCCTCCTCTCGGCGCTCGAGGCGCGACTGCACGGTGACGAAGACGACGGACACGACGGCGACGACGGCGGTGAGCGCCGTGGCGATGGTCGCCCCGTAGCCCACCTGCTGCGCCTGGAAGAACTGGCTGTAGGCGTAGTACGACGGGACGATGGTCGAGGTGCCGGGGCCGCCGCCGGTCAGGGCGTAGACCGGGCCGAACACCTTGAGTGCGGCGATGGTGCAGGTGAGGACGACGACGAAGATCTCGGGGCGGATCATGCCGACGGTGATGGCGCGGAAACGCTGGAACCAGCCCGCGCCGTCGAGCTCGGCGGCCTCGTAGAGCTCGGGGTCCACCCGCTGGAGCGCCGCCATGAAGATGACGATGGGGTAGCCGATCTGCACCCACACGAGGACGACCATGAGGCTCGGCATCGCGGTGTCCGGGCTGCCCAGCCAGTTGTGCGCGAGGGAGCCCAGCCCGATGCTCTCGAGGATGGTGTTGAGCGCGCCGTCCTGTGGGCGCAGGATCCAGCCGATGACGATCGCGGCGATGACCGTGGGCAGGATCTGGGGCAGGTAGTAGGTGGCGCGCAGGAAGCTCGCGATCCGGCCGCCGAACTTCTTGCCGATGAGGTCGAAGAGCATGGCGGCGAGCACGAGGCCGAGCAGCGTCGGCACGATGACCATCGCCGCGATCATCGCCAGGGAGTTCTGGAAGGAGGTCCAGAAGGTCGCGTCGGCGAACAGTCGCTCCCAGTTCTCCAGCCCGATCCACTCCGGGGGCCGGATGCCCCGGTAGGACGTGAAGGTGAGGTAGATGTTCCAGACCAGCGGGACGATGATGACGATCGTCAGCAGCGTGAGGCCCGGCACGAGGTAGAGCCAGTACGTACGCCTGTTGGTCTTGGGGATGAGCGGGCCGCCGGGACGCGCCTTGCGCGCGACGGGCGGGACTGCACTCGCCATGAGGGGCTCCTTTCCTGGACGACGAGGTCGGTGGCCGGGTGCCGCCGGAGGGCGGCACCCGGCCGCTCGGTCAGCCGACGATG
>NZ_VDFS01000057.1:38792-45548 GCF_006151955.1 Georgenia sp. 311
CTGGACCTCGGCCGGCGACTTCGTGCCGTTGAGGAGCTCCTGGAGGCCCGCGTTGAGCTCGTCGTAGAAGGTGGGCGTCGGCCAGTCGGGGTAGAAGGCGATGCCGTCACGCTCGTTGAGCGTGTTGAAGTTGGCGATCAGCTCGGCGCTGCCCTCGTCCTCGATGTCGGCCGGGTCGGCCGCGACGGGCACGCCGCCGCTGTTGCCCATGAGCGCCTGGATCTCCGGGCGCATGGTGATGTCGATGAACTGCTCGGCGAGCTCGGCGTTCTGCGCGCGCTCGGGGATCACCCACATGTTGCCGGCGGAGCCGGGGGACATGCCCTCACCGGGGAAGAGGAAGCTGCCCCACTCGAAGTCGATCTCGGTGTTGAAGCGTCCGTGCCACCAGCTGCCGGAGAAGAAGATCGGGTTGGTGCCGTTGATGAAGGCGACTCCGGCGTCCTCGGCCGCGAGGCCGGTCGCGTCGGTGGAGATGTAGCCCTTGTCGGTCCAGTCGGCGATCGTCTCGGTGGCGAAGGTGACCTCCGGGCCCTGCCAGTCGACGTCGCTCGTGTAGAGCTGGTAGGAGTCGACCCACTCGCGGTCGGCCTCGGTGAGGGCGAGCTGGTACCAGAGCTGGCCGAGCGGGTACTCGGCGGCGGCCTCGGCCAGCGGCGTCACGCCCTGGTCGGCGAACGTCTGGAGGACCTGCTCGAACTCCTCCAGCGTGGTGGGCACCTCGACGCCGGCCTCGGCGAACATGTCCTTGTTGTAGTAGACCTGGACGAACTCGCCGTAGGTGGGCACGCCGTACCAGCTGCCCGAGCCCATGATGCCGCGCTCGTCGTAGCGGGCGGTGGTCTGCAGGGCCGGGGCGAGCATGTCGTCCCACCCGTACTCGGCGACGGCGTCGTCCAGCGGCCGCAGGAGGCCCTGGCTGGAGAGCAGGCCGGCCGTGGCGTTGCCCTTGTTGTACTCCAGGACGTCGGGCGCCTGGTCGGAGTTGAGCACCTGGCTGGCGGTCTGGCGGATCTGCTCGAAGCTGCGCTCCTCGAACTCCACGGTCGCGCCGGTCTCCTCCTCGAAGACGCGCATCGCCTCCTCCCAGGCGACGCCCATGGCGCTGTCCGGGTTCTCGAAGTGCCAGACGCGCAGGACGTCGTCGCTGCCACCGTCCCCGGCGGCGCCGTCCTCGCCGTCGGAGCCGCCGCACGCGCTGAGGAGCAGTGCGGCCGACAGGGCTGTGGCGGCTGTGACTGTGAGCTTCTTGGACTTCATCGTTCCTGCCTCTCTCCTGGCCGCGGGCGCGGCCGTCCGGTGCCGTCGAGAGCCTGGCGAAGCGCTTCGACGACGGGTGGGTGGTGCTGTGGTTGCGGATTCGGTTGTGTACTAGCGCCGGGGCGCGGTGGACCCGCGCTCGACGTAGGTCGGGGGGATGAGCTCCACGCGCGGCCCGGCGTCGCCGGTGATCTGGGCGATGGTGAGCTCGACGGCGCGGGAGCAGCTCTGCTCGGCGATGAGGGGGACGGTGTCGAGCGGAGGGGTGAACGTCGAGGTGTCGAAGGTCGCGGCCGCCGAGATCACCGAGACGTCGCCGGGGACGGAGAGGCCCTGCTCGCGCAGGACGTCCAGGGCCCGCATCTGCACGGTGTCCTCGCCGTGCATGACGAGACCGGTGAGGTCGCGGTCGGGACCGAGGAGCCGGTCCATCGCGGAGCGGACGCTGGCGATGGTGCGCTCGGGCATGGCGAACCGTGCCTGCAGGCCGCGGCGGGCGGCGTGCGCGAGGAAGGCGTCGCGGAAGCGCAGGGTGAAGTTCGAGCCGCGCTCGTAGACCGACTCCGGGTGGCCGAGCAGGCCGACGACCTCGTGGCCGGCGTCGGCGAGGCGGTCGACGGCGAGCTCTGCGGCGGCGCCGAAGTCGAGGTCGACGCAGGCCAGGCCGTCGGTGTCGTCCGGGATCCCGACGAGCGCCGCGGGCACGCCCATCGACCGCACGAGCTCGGCGCGCTCGTCCTGCGCGAGGACGTCGAGGACGATGATCCCGTCGACGATCCGGCTCGTCGTCACCCGCTGGAGGCCGCCGAGCGACTCGTCCTGGGTGAGCAGGAGGACGTCGTAGTCGTAGGCGCGGGCGGCGGTCGCCGTCGCGAGCACGAACGCCATGTGGGCGGGGGTGTAGGTGTCCGGGCGGACCGGTTCGGTGACGGCCAGGATGTAGGTGCGCCGGCCGGCCAGGGCGCGGGCGCCGGCGTTGGGGGTGTAGCCGAGCTCGGCGATCGCGGCCTCGACCCGCTGGCGGGTCTTCTCGCCGATCGGTCGCTTGCCGCTGAGCGCGTAGGAGACGGTGCTGATCGACACCCCGGCGACGCGTGCGACGTCGTTGATGGTGGCAGCCATTGACACTCTCCGGTCTGTGTAGAAGCGCTTCGATGCGATGGCGAGACCATACGCCCGCGCTCGACCAGGTCGCAAGCCCCGTTCGCTGTGTTTCGGCCGGTTCCTTGACCCGGAGGTGACCTGGTTCATAGTCTGGAAGCGTTTCGACGAGCGAAACGCTTCGACGGTGTCGTCGAGCCCGGGCGCAGTGGCCCGGCCGGGGCGCCGCGGAAGGACACGACACACAGGGGGAACGTGCCATGACGTTGTCGGACCAGATGCCCGGGCGCCGCCGGAGACGGCTCGCCGCAGGAGTCGCAGGCTCGCTCGGCGCGCTGCTGCTCGCCGCGGCGGTGCCGCCGGCCGGCGCGGCGGTCGAGGACCCGCCCTTCCGCGACCCGGCCCTGCCGCTGGAGGAGCGGGTCGAGGACCTCGTCTCCCGCCTCACGCTGGAGGAGAAGGTCTCCCTCATGCACCAGTGGCAGCCGGAGATCGAGCGGCTCGGGCTGCCCGCCTTCCGCACCGGCACCGAGGCGCTCCACGGCGTCGCCTGGCTCGGGGAGGCCACGGTGTTCCCGCAGGCGATCGGCCTGGGCAGCACGTGGGACACCGAGCTGCTCGGCCGCGTCGGTGAGGTCGTCGGCACCGAGGCGCGCGGCTTCCACCACCTCGACCCGGAGTACCACGGCCTCAACCTGTGGGCGCCCGTCGTCGACCTCCTCCGAGACCCGCGCGCCGGGCGCAACGAGGAGGGCTACTCCGAGGACGCGCTCCACACCGGGCGGATGTCCACCGCGTACGCCTCCGGCATCCAGGGCGACGACGACACCTACCTGCGGGCGGCGCCGATGCTCAAGCACTTCATCGGCTACAACAACGAGGCCGAGCGCGACCGGACGAACTCCAGCCTCCCGCCGCGCACGCTCCACGAGTACTGGCTCCCGGCGTTCGAGGAGGCGCTGTCCGCCGGTGCCGCGAACGGGATGATGGCGTCCTACAACCTCGTCAACGGGCGGCCGGCGCACCTGTCCCCGCTCATCGAGCACGCCCGCACGTGGAGCGAGGAGGAGCTCCTCGTCGTGTCCGACGCCTACGCGCCGGGCAACGTCCTCGACGCCCAGGGCTACTACGACACGCACCCCGAGAGCCACGCCGCACTCGTCCGCGCCGGCGTCGACAGCTTCACCGACCGCGGGGAGGACCCCTCCTTCACCGTCGGCCACCTCACCGACGCGCTCGCCCAGGGGCTGCTCACCGAGGAGGACCTCGACGACGCGCTGCGGCACATGCTCCCGGTGCGCTTCCGGCTCGGTGACTTCGACCCGCCCGGCCTCAACCCCTACGAGGACATCACCGACGACGTCATCAACGCCCCGGAGCACCAGGAGCTCGCCCACGAGGCGGCGCTCGCCCAGATGGTGCTGCTCGAGAACGACGCCGACCTGCTCCCGCTCGACGACGCCGGGAGCGTCGCCGTCGTCGGCCCGCTGAGCGACACGCTCTACGAGGACTGGTACTCCGGGACCATGCCCTACCGGGTGACGGCGCTCGACGGCCTCACCGAGCGCCTCGGCGCGGACAGCGTGACGACGAGCGAGGGCGTGGACTCCGTCGCGCTGCGGGTCGCCGCGACCGGTGCCTACCTCACCGCGCCCACCGACGCCGACGGCGGGCAGCTCACCGCCGGGCCGGACACGGCCGGGCCGGCCGAGGCGATGGCGCTGTTCGACTGGGGGCAGGGCGTGTACGCGCTGCGGACCGAGGCGAACGGCAAGTACCTCTCGCGCGGCTGGGACGACGTCGTGCGCAACGACCAGCACCAGCCCAACGGCTGGGAGGTGCGCGAGACGTTCAACCTCGAGGAGGCGGAGGACGGCAGCGTCATCGTCCGCAACGTGCAGAACCGGCGCTACCTCTCGGTGGGTGCGGACGGCGGCGTCACGGCCGCGGCCGACGCGGCCGGCGCCACGCGCTTCGTCCTCGAGACGCTCACGGAGGGCACCGAGGAGGCCGTCGCCGCCGCGGCGGCGGCCGACACCGCCGTCGTCGTCGTGGGCAACAACCCCTACATCAACGGGCGCGAGACGCAGGACAGGGCCGACCTCGCGCTCTCCCCGGCGCAGCAGGAGCTCGTCGCGGCGGTGACGGAGGCGAACGAGGACGTCGTCGTCGTGCTCATGACGAGCTACCCGGTGACCCTGCCGCAGGACCTGACGACGGTGCTGTGGACCTCGCACGCCGGGCAGGAGACGGGGACCGCGCTGGCCGACGTGCTGCTCGGGGACGTGTCACCCGCGGGACGCCTCACCCAGACGTGGTACCGGACGGTGGACGACCTGCCCGAGAGCATCCTCGAGTACGACATCAGCCAGGCGGGCACCACCTACCAGCACTTCACGGGCGAACCGCTCTACCCGTTCGGGCACGGCCTGACGTACACGCAGTTCGAGTACTCCGACGTGCGGGTCCCCGCGCAGGCGGCGGCCGAGGTGGCGCCGGACGGGACGGTCGAGGTGTCCGTGGACGTGACGAACACCGGGGAGCGGGACAGCGACGAGGTGGTCCAGCTGTACACGCGCACGCTCGACGCGCCGGTGGACCAGCCGCTGCAGACGCTGCGGGACTTCGCGCGGGTGCACGTGCCGGCGGGGGAGACCCGCACCGTGACGTTCTCGCTGCCGGTCGCGGACCTCGCGTACTGGGACGTGGAGACGGACGCGGAGGTGGTCGCGCCCGGACGGTACGACGTGCTCGTCGGCCCGTCCTCGCAGGACGTGCGCTCCTCCACCCAGGTGGTCGTGGGCGGTGAGGCCGTGCCGCGGGAGCGCGACCTCACCGACGGGGAGGACGGCGTGGACTTCGACTCCTACGAGGGCGTCGAGGTCGTCGACCGGTCGAGGACCGCGGGGGACAGCGCCGGCGTGGGCGCCGGGGACTGGCTGGCGTTCCACGACGTGCGGTTCTCCCCGGCGCAGGAGCGCTCGTTCGAGGCGTCCGTTGCGCGCGAGGCCGCGGGACCGGGGGCCGTCGAGGTCCGGCTCGGTGCGCCGGACGGCGCGCTGCTGGCCACGCTCGACGTGCCGAGCACGGGCGACCGGTATGCCTACGAGACCGTCTCCGCGCCGCTCGCCGACCTCCAGGCGGGGGTCCACGACCTCTACCTCGTCGCCGCGGACGATGCGCGGCTGGCGACGGTCCGGCTCGTCGAGACGCCGCTTGCGGCCCCCGCGCCCGTTCCGACGACCCCCGGTGAGCCGGGCGAACCGACCGCCGGGCCCACCGCCGACCCGACCGCTGCGCCGGCGCCCACCGGCCCGGCCGCCGACCGGCTCCCGACGACCGGCGTCGAGGGCGGCCCGCTCCTGGCTGCCCTCGGCCTCCTCGTTGCCGGCGGGCTGACCCTGGCGCTGCGCCGCCGCCTGGGCGGCGGGGCTGCTTGACCGTGTGGGCGGGGGCTCCTGCCATCGCAGGGGCCCCCGCTCGCTCCGGGGCCGGGGCGGCCCGCCGCTCTCACCCCGGAGCGGACTGCGCACGCCGTCGGCCGGCCACCTGAACCGGCCCGCGGGCGGACGCACCGCCCCTAGCCTGTGGGCCATGTACGAGGGGACGACGACGTCGGCGGGCGCCACGCCGCTCACGGACGTGCGACAGTCCGGCGTCGTCGGTCTCGTGGTGCGGGTGGCCGTGGGGATCGGCCTGGTGCTGGGCTGGGTGCAGCTGGCGAGCATGCCGGTGTTCGCCTCCGTCGAGGACCTCGTGGCAGACCTCGAACGCGGCGCCGTCACCCGCGTCACGCTGGAGAGACCCACGGTCGACGCCGGCGCGAGCGGTCTGTTCGAGGTCGTGTGGGACAGGAGTGGTCGGCCGGGCCGGGCGAGCTACCTGTACGAGTCCACGTCGGTGGGGTCGGGTCCCGTCATCGTCGTCGACGAGGCGGACCGGATCAGGGCGGCGGCCGAGCTCTCGCCGTCGTCCGTCGAGATCGTCGAGGTCGATGCCCTGCGGTCGGAGTCGGGGACGACCTGGCGGCTCCACGGGATCGCGTGGCTCGGGACGCTCCTCGTCCTCGTCGTCGGGCCGCGGCCTCGGCTGGCCACGACGTGGGCCTGGTTCTGGTTCATGTACCTCCTACCGCCCGTGGCAGTGGCGTTCCTCGTTCTCGAGCCGGTCCCGCTGTGGCGCCGGGACGCCGCCGCACGCACGCCGCTGCTCACCGGAGGATGGGCGCTGCTCCTCGCGCTGGCGTGCGCCGAGGGCTTCGCGGCGACGCCGTTCGGGAAGCTGTTCGCCTGAGCGCCGGCCGCACGCAGCTCCGTGCGCATAAGTCGGCTGTCGGCACGAAGTCCGCTGTCGCGCGGAAGTCGGCTGTCGCGGGGGGGGGGGGGGGGGGGGGGG
>NZ_VDFS01000058.1:0-2244 GCF_006151955.1 Georgenia sp. 311
CAGGGTCGCGCCGGTGGGCCGGGTGGCTGGTGACGTCGCGGTCGCCGGATCGGGGGCGCCGGTCGCGGCACCGGGTGCCTGCGACGTGGGACCGGTCCCCGTGGGGTTCCCCGGGTCGGGCGCCCGTCGGGGCGGTGCCGAGCGGCGCCGGGTGTCCAGGCTGGTGATCATCCGGCCGGCCGCCTGCACCTCCGCCGGCAGCCGCATGGGCACCGCCTTGGGCGCCGTCGCGGCCGAGAAGCTGCCCGGCCGCCACGTCCGCTCGTCCGGCACCGGTGCGGCGGCACGACGCAGGCCGCGCTCGGGTAGTGCGGGTGTCACCGGCTCCGGCGACGGGTGCCACCAGCGCGGGGGGCGCACGGTGGCGCCGGAGAGCCGCTGGACGCGCAGCTCGTCGGGCCCGGCGAGCATGCGGCGGACCGCGACGGGGCGTCCGGTGCCCGCCGCGAACCGGGTGGCCCCGGAGGCGAGGAGCCCGAGCAGCGCCGAGCGCGGGGAGCGCACGGCTGGGCCCGGGCGGCGCCAGCGCCGGGCCGCCTCGGTGCCCAGCGGGTGGCGGGGCGCGGGAAACGGGTCCGTCATGAGGTCTTCGCCCGGAAGCCGTTGTGCGCGATCTCCAGCTCCTCGACGAGCTGGGCCTCGGTGTCCACGCTGAACTCCGGGCCGGTCCAGCGCACGGCGAACACGTTGTCGAACTCCCAGGCGCGCAGCCGCTCGCCGATGTAGTTGATCGCCGTCACCGCGCCGGTGCTGCGCACGAGCCGGTTGCCGTTCGCGGCGAAGGACTCCCCCGCCGAGCTGGAGACCCAGGCGAACAGCGCGTCCGAGGCGACCATCCCGCGGGTGAACACGAGGTTGGGCCAGCGCATCGTCCCCGGGAAGCGGTGGACGAAGCCGTTCTGCCCGCCCTCGACGTACGTCTCGACGTCGACGGTGAGCTCCAGGCCACGGACCTCCCGGAACGTGCCGATCTCGACGCCGTCGACCTCGAACAGGAACCACCCGCTCGTGGTCGGCTCGCCGCCCAGCACCTCCCTATCGGATGGGACCACTCTCGTTCACCGCCTCCCAGGCTCGTTCGTTCAGTGCGGAGACCGCGCGGATGAGGCGCACACGGTCCAGGTGCTCGAGGTCGAGCAGGTCGTCCAGCGGCCAGTGCAGGTGGTAGGCGAGGTAGGCGACCTCCTGCCACAGGGCCTCCGGCGGGTAGCGCAGCATGCGTCACCGCCCGTCGCTGGGGATCTCCTCGATCGCCGACCGGGAGAACCGGGGCGACGTCGCGGGAGCACCCGCGGTGACCGGAGCGGGAGCCGGCGGCTCCGGCTCCGGCTCCGGCTGCGGCACCGGCGCGGGCGATGCGGTCACCGGCGCTGCGGCGTCCCGCTGCGCTGCGAGCAGCTCCTCGTACTCCGCCTGGGACCCGAAGTTGATGACCCCGTAGAAGTCCTGGAGGAAGGCGAGGTCCGCGGCGAACAGCGACTCGATCTCCCGCGTGGTGACGAGCTCGAGGGTCCCGAGGCGCTCGACCACCCGGGCGAGGACGACGACGGTGAGACGCGGGTCGTCCGGCCCATCGACCGTCGGGTCGCGCAGCGGCTCGAGCTCGTCGCGCGCCGTCGCCAGCCGCATCGTCCCCTCACGGTGGAGCACCCCCGCCGCGTCGAGGTACCCGCGCGGCAGGGTGAAGTCGTAACGGGTCTGCAGGCTCACTTGACCCGCTCGAGGCGCTCGATGACCAGCGTGATGTTCTCCTTGACGGCCTCGGTGCTGTCGACGCTCAGCTGGTCGGTGGAGATCTTGCTCGGCCACGCCTTGAAGAAGTTGAAGCGGGCGACCTCGGTGCGCGCGGCGTCGTACAGGACGATCGAGCCGTTCTTGCGCTGGCCGGTGCGGTCGGTGGCCCTGAGGCCGGTCCCGCGGATCTCGTTGAACCAGGTCCACAGCTTGTCGCTGCCGGAGTCGAGCGGGGCGATGCGGCTGAGCTGGAGGTCCGGGGACGAGACGGTGTTGCCCAGGCCCTTGACCTCCTCGATCTGGCCGCCCGCGCCGGACGCCTTGGACGTCGAGACGGAGACCTCGATGTCGAGGCCGGAGACGGAGGTCAGCGTGGAGATGACCTCACCGTCGATCTCCAGGAAGAAGTTCTGCGCGATGATCGGGTCATTGGTGAACAGGCCGTCGACCACTGGTGCTCCTCAGGTTGTGTGGGGGTGTGGGCCCCGAAGGGCCCGCGGCGGTCCCGGG
>NZ_VDFS01000058.1:2591-49872 GCF_006151955.1 Georgenia sp. 311
TGCCCGCGGCGATGGACTCCGGCGGGTTGGTCGTCTCGTCGCACTTGACGTAGTACGCCTGGCTCGCCGAGGAGCCGAAGAGCGCTCCGGCCTGCCACAGGCCGTGGAGGTAGCCGCTGAGCGTGCGGGTGACGCCCTCCCACAGGGTGACGTCGTTGGGCTCGAACACCGCCCACTGGGTGCCCTCCATGATCGTGGACTCGACCATGTTGAACAGGCGCCGGACGTTGATGTACTGCCAGTCGGTGTCCGAGGAGAGCGTGCGCCCGCCCCAGACCCGGATGCCACGGGTGCCGAAGGGCCGGATGCAGTTGATGCCGACCGGGTTGAGCAGGCCCTGCTCGTTCTGCGTGATCGGCCGCTCGACGTCGAGCACGCCGCGGATCGTGTCGTTGGCCGGGGCCTTCCACACGCCGCGGGTGTCGTCGGTGCGGGCCCACACGCCGGCCACGTGGCCCGACGGCGGGACGAGCACCTCGGCGTTGCCCTGGGTGCCGGCGGGGTTCTCGACCTTGATCCACGGGTAGTACAGGGTGGCGAACTGCGAGTCGTACATCGCCGTCTCCGAGCGCCACTCGCGCACCTGCTGGGGCGTCATCCCGGGAGGGGCGTCGAGGATCGCCATGCGGTTGGGGTGCTGCTCGCAGTGGGAGATGAGCGTGGTCTGCACGGCCTGCCACAGGCCCAGGTCGAGCGTGCCGTCCTCGCGGGTGGCCGCGGTGACGAGGTCGGGGACGACGACCATCGTCACGTCCTCGGCGATCGCCAGACCGTTGATGCCCGAGCGGCTGGACTCCGAGCCGGCGAAGCGGCGCCCGGTGACGGCGACCGGCTTGGTGGGGGCCTTCTCCAGGGAGAACGTGCCCGCCTTGAGGAGCTCGAGCTGGGTGGAGGTGTCGACGGCGGAGTCGAGCGTGACCTCGACCTTGACCTTCGTCGAGGTCTTGTTGATGACCGTCGCGGCGTCGCGGGGACCCCCGAGGGTGAGGTTCGGGAAGGACTCGACCGCCTCGCCGCCCTCGACGATCGTGATGGTGAACGGGGCCGGACCCTCGTCGTCGGGGGCGGGCTCCTCGTTGCGCACGACGATCTCGATGTCGGCGTCCGGCTCGAGGCTCTCGACGGCGACCGGCAGGCCGAGCGCGCGGTCCGCGGCGGGCAGCGCGGAGCGGGCGGGCTCGCCCGAGGGTGCGCTGTTGGGGACCCGCACGACGTAGGCCATCGTGCCGCCGTTGGCGAAGAAGCCGAACACCGACAGCGGCAGCATGGCGCCGTCGACGAAGCCGCCGTACAGCTCCTCGTACTGGCTCCAGCTCGTGACGAGCCGGGGCGTCAGGCCCTCCGGGTCGTTCGCGTCGTCGAGCGGCGCGCGCTCGGTGAAGCCGACGAAGGCGGCGACGGCTGTCGGGGCCGAGGCCAGCACCTTCTGCGAGGAAGGAACCTCCTCGACGTAGACGCCGGGTGCGGTGTAGGTGGGCACTGGCTCTCCTGCGGGTCTGCTCCGCGGGGCGTTCCGCGGCGAGGGACGGGTGGGGTCGCAGCCGAGCCTAGGAATCGCCGGTCCGCAGCAGCATCGGTAATCGCTACCGAACCTGTCCCGAAGTGCCGTCGGGCTGATCGTGTGCCTCTCGGCAGGCGTTACGATCCGTCACGAGCCGGTGCACGGGCGCGCACACGCCAGCCAACGGGGGCGCGCCGGCCCGCCGACGAAAGGTGGAGTCCTCGTGCCCACGCTTCCTCCGTGGCCGGTCCTGCCCCGCGCCGAGACCGCCGAGCTGCGCGACGCCCTGGACGCGGGGCGCAGCGTCGTCGTCGTCGGGGACGCCGGTGTCGGCAAGAGCGAGCTCGTCTCGGGCGTGCTCGCCGGCCTCGACCGTCCCGTCGTCACCGTCTCCGGCAGGGCCCCCGAGCTCACGCTCGACCAGGTGCACCCGGCGCTCGCGGCGAGCCTGCTCGACGTGCACACCCCGCGGGGTGACGTCGCCCCCCTGCTCCTGCGGGTCGAGGACGCCCACCTGCTCGACCGCGGCACCGCGCACGCCCTGTGCGCCCTCGTCCACCACGGCCGGGCCACCATGGTCGCGACCCTGCGCACCGCGGCCGCCAGCCGCTCCCCCTGGCTCGAGCTGTGGAAGGACGGCGCAGCCGAACGCATCGACGTGCCTGCCTTCTCGGCCCGCCAGGTCGAGCGTCTCCTCGAGACGGCGCTGGGCGGACCGCTCACCACCGACACCTGTCTGCGCATCGTCGCCCGCACCCAGGGCAACGCCTTCCACCTGCGTGAGCTCGTCCGCTCCGAGCTCGCCGCCGGCACCCTGGTGGAGAGCCAGGGCACGTGGGTGGGCGTCGCCGGCGTTCCGCCCGGGCCGCGGGTGCTCGACGTCATGCGCGCCGAGCTCGACCGGCTGGACCCCGTTGTCCGCGAGGGCCTGGAGCTCGTCGCGCTCGCCGACGAGCTGCCGGTGCGGTACCTCGCCGTCCTCCTGCCCGAGCGCGTGCTCGACGACCTCGTCCGCGAGGGACTCGTCGTCACCGACGGGCTCGACAGCGCGACCGGACTGCTCGCGCGGGTGAGCCACCCGATGTACGCCGAGGCGATCCGTGAGCTCGTCCCGCCCGGACGCCGCCGCCGCCTCTACGCGCGGGTGCGGGCGGCGCTGCCGCTGTCCGCCGCGACCACCGGCAGCCCGCTCGGCACGCTGCGCATGGTCACCTGGGCGCTGGAGAGCGGGGTGCGCGAGACCCCGGCGCGGGTGCTCGCCGCGATGCGGGTCGCGTTGGACACCCAGCGCTGGCAGAGCGCGGTGTGGGTGGGCACCGCCGCCCTCGAGTTCGTCGCCGCCGACGACCCGCAGCGGGCGGACGTCCTCCTCCTGCGCGGGGAGGCGTGGCGCCACCTCGACCGGCCGGGGGAGGCGAACGAGGACCTCGCGGCGGTTGCCGCGCTCCTGGCCGGCCCGACCCGCACCCCGCTGCCCCCGATCGTGCGGCTGCGGCTGTCCCAGCAGCTCGCCTACCTCCACCAGTTCCACGAGGACGACGTCGACCAGGCCCTGGCCGACCTCGAGGACGCGCGCCGCCACCTCACCGACGTCGCACCCGAGCACGTGCGCGTCCTGGAGATCGACCGCCTCGCCCACCTCGGCCACGCCGGGCGCTTCGCCGAGTGCCTCGACGCGTCGCTCGAGCTGCTCGACACGACCGACGCGACCGACGTCACCGTCCTGCGTCTGGCCAACCCGGTGGTCCTCGGTCTTGCCCAGACGGGGCGCCTGGAGGAGGCCGTCCGGCTCGGCACGGTCTACGCCCAGCGGGCGGTCACCTACCCCGACCCGGAGCGGCCGTGGCTGTCGGAGGACATCGTCGTCGCGCTGGGAATGGCACTCGCGTGGACCGGCGACGTCGACGCCCTCGCCCGCGTGGTGGGGGGCCCGGAGCAGGCAGCCGACTACTGGATGCGCGAGGCGCTCGCCCAGACCGGGCGCGGCGTGCTCGCCAGCAGCCGGGGCCAGTGGAGCGACGCGCACCGGGACCTGGGGATGGCCGCGGCCCGGTACTCGATCCGCGACACGGTGGGCACGAGCGGCTACATCGTCGCGGCCGCCGCGGTCGCTGCCGCTGCCGCCGGTGACCTCCGCGCGGCCCGGGCGGCGATGACGCGGGCGCTGGCCGTGCCGCTGCGCATCTCGGCATCGGTGGAGCCCGAGATCCGCCTGCTGCTCCTCGACGCGCAGGCGTGGGTCGGGGACCGTCCCGTCCGCCCGGACGCCCTCGAGCTGGCCACGTGGTGCGCCGAGCGGGCCCTGGCACGCACCGAGCTCGAGGCGCTCCACCGCGCCGTCGTCGCCGAGCCGGACTCGCCTCCTCCCCCGGGGGTCCTCGACCGGGTCGTCGAGCTCGGTGCCACGGTCACCGGACCGCGGCCCGCGGCCCTCGTCGCGCACGCCCGCGCCGTCGCCGACGGCGACCGCGACCTCGCCGAGGTGGCCCTGCGGCGCCTCGGCGAGGCAGGGCTCTGGCTGCCGACGGGCTCGCTGCGCGTCGTCCTCACCCGCCGCGAGCGGGAGATCGCGAGCCTCGCCGCCGGCGGGCTCAGCAGCAAGGCGATCGCCGAGCGGTTCACCCTCTCGGTGCGGACGGTCGACAGCCACCTCTCGCGGGTGTTCACCAAGCTCGGCGTGCGCAGCCGCCGCGAGCTCGCGGGCGCGCTGCGCGAGTGACCACCGCCCCGGGCCGCGCGCCTCGCGCGCCGAGACACGCATAGGCTGAGGGGATGACCGACGCGCAGGACCCCAGCACGGCGCCAGACGAGGGCGCAGAGCGCACCCCCGCCATCCTCCTCGCCGCCTTCGAGGGCTGGAACGACGCCGGGTCCGCCGCGAGCCAGGCACTCGAGCTCGTCGCCGAGGCGTGGGGCGCGCAGAGCGTGCACGAGCTGGACCCCCAGGACTTCCACGACTTCCAGGTCAACCGGCCGGTGACGATGCGCGACGAGGACGGCGCCCGCGTCCTCAAGTGGCCGACGACGACGATCTCGGTCACCCGCTCCCCCGTCGCCGGGCGCACCGTGCTGCTCGTCCAGGGCATCGAGCCCTCGTTCCGGTGGCTCGACTTCTGCGACGAGATCCTCGACGTCGCCCAGCAGTGGGACGTCGGCAGCGTCGTGGGCATCGGCGCGCTCCTCGCCGACGTGCCCCACACCCGCCCGGTGCCCTGCCAGGTGACGAGCGACGACCCCGGGGTCCAGGCGCTCCTCGGGGTGGAGGGCTCGGAGTACGAGGGCCCGTCGGGGATCGTCGGCGTCCTCGCCCAGCTCGCCCAGGAGCGCGGCATGCACGCGATGTCGCTCTGGGCAGCGGTCCCGCACTACGTCGCGCAGCCGCCCTCCCCCAAGGCCAGCCTCGCGCTGCTGGGCGGCCTGGAGGAGCTCGTCGGTGAGCCGCTGCCCCTCGGGGAGCTCGTCGAGGAGGCCCGGGCCTGGCAGGCCGGGGTGGACGAGCTCGCCGAGCAGGACCCGGAGGTCGCCGAGTACGTCCAGCAGCTCGAGGAGGCCAAGGACACCGCCGAGCTTCCCGAGGCCACGGGTGAGGCGATCGCCCGCGAGTTCGAGCGCTACCTGCGCCGCCGGGACAACGGCGGGGGCGCCCAGCCTCCCGGCGCACGCTAGGAGAGGACCGTGGCGCGGCCCTCCCGCGCCCGCGCGAGCTCGGCGTTGAGAACCCCGCCGGCGAGCACGACGATGCTGCTCGACCACAGCCACACGACCCCGGCGAGGACGAGTCCGATCGTCTGGGCCGCGGCGGTGACGGCGTCGTCCTGGCCTCCCTGCGCGCCGGGCGGTGACGGCCCCGCCAGCGCGAGGTAGCCGGCGAACCCGACGGCGACGACGACGACGCCCACCGTCCCGGCGACGGCGCCGGGCAGGCAGCGGGTCCACGTCGTGCTGACGTTGGGGCCGTAGCGGTAGAGCACGACGAGGTAGGCCGTCGTCACGGCCGCGAGCACCGGCCACCGGGCCACGGACCACGCGACCTCGAACATGACGCCGAGCCCGAGGCGATCGGCGAGCTCACGGCCGTCCCCGAGGAGCGGGCCGACGACGACGAGCGCGAGCAGGAGGAGGAGGGTGAGGACCGCGCCGAGCGCGAGGGCGATGCCGAGCGCGTACTGCGCGAGGAGGGTGCGCCGCTCGGGCACCCGATAGGCGTCGTCCAGTGCCCGGATCGCGGCGCGGAACATCCTGCTCGCCAACCACAGCGCGAGCAGCAGGCCGCCGACGGCGACCCCCGTGCGCTCCTCGCGCAGCAGCCCCTCGATGAGCGGGGCGAGCACGTCGGTGGCAACCTGCTCGGCGAAGACGGTGGACACCGCCCCGACGAGCGAGTCCTCGAGGCGAGCGACCACCGCCGGCCCGGCGAACCGCTCGAGGAAGCCGAGGCCGGCGCCGAGCGCTGTGAGCAGCGGGACGAGGGAGATGATCGCGTAGTAGGTCATCTCGGCGGCCAGTCCGGTGACGCGCACGTCCGCCGCCCGGCGGGCTGCGCGGACGGCGACGGAGACCACGTCCCCGCGTCCCTCGGCCCAGTCCTGCACCCGGTCGGCGAGGCCCGGCCGCTCCGCGGCGCGGGCACGCACCGGACCCAGCACCCGGTCGTTGACCACCGCGCCCCCGGCGACGAGCAGCACGGCCCCGAGACCGGCGGCGGCGAGGGTGAGCCACGGCCCCGCCCCCGCGTCGAGCAGCGCGAGCCCGGCAAGGCACGCGCCGAGCAGGGCGAGGATGGTGGTGGCCGCCGGGCTCAGCCGGTCACGGACGGGTGGCCACCGCCGAGCGGCCAGGGCGCAGCCCAGCCCGACGAGGACGACGCCGACCGGCAGCACGTCTCAGACGGCGATCCCGAGGAGGGCGTCGACCGTCCGGGCCGCGAGGGCAGGGCCGCGGTCGGCGTCGGCACGCGCCGTGCCGGCGTCGTGCTCGGCGGCGGCCACCCACGCGTCGACGGCGTGGAGCGCGGCGGGGGCGTCGAGGTCGCGGGCGAGCGCGGTGCGCACCTCCTCGAGCAGCCCGGTGGCGTCCGGGCCGTGCTCGGCCGTCATCGCCCGCCGCCAGCGGGCCAGCCGCTCGCTCGCGGTACGCAGCTGGGCACCGGTGTACTCCCAGTTCTCCCGGTAGTGGTGGGCGAGCATGACCAGGCGCACCGCCATCGGGTCGACGCCGGACGCGGTGAGCTGGGAGACGAGGACGAGGTTGCCCAGGGACTTGCTCATCTTCGACCCGGCGTAGGCGACCATGCCGCCGTGCGCGTGGACGGTGACCGGACGCTCGCGTCCGGTGAGCATGCGCAGGTGGGACTCGCTGCACGCGTGGTGCGGGAAGACGAGGTCGCTGCCCCCGCCCTGGACCTCGACGGGCAGGCCGAGGTACTCCGAGGCGATCGTCGCGCACTCGATGTGCCAGCCGGGCCGCCCCTGCCCCAGGGTCCCGCCGTCCCACGAGGGCTCCCCCGGCCGGGCGGTGCGCCACAGCAGCGGGTCGAGCGCCTGGCGCTTGCCCGGCCGGTCCGGGTCACCGCCACGCTCGGCGAAGAACTCGGCCATCTGTGCGGCGGTCAGCCCGGTCTCGGTGGCGAAGAGGTGGTCGGCGGCGACGTCGGCGTAGACGTCCCCGACGCCGTGCCCGCCGGCGTCCGCCTCGGTGATGCGGTACGCGGCGCCGGAGGCGAGGAGGGCCGCGACGGCGTCGACGACGACCGGGATGGACTCCACGGCGCCGACGTAGTGGTCCGGGGGCACCACCCGCAGGGCGGTCATGTCACCGCGGAACAGCTGGGTCTGCTCGGCGGCGAGGTCGCGCCAGTCGACCCCGGTGTCCGCCGCGCGCTCGAGGAGCGGGTCGTCGACGTCGGTGACGTTCTGCACGTAGCGCACCTCGCGGCCGGCGTCGCGCCACGCCCGCACGAGCAGGTCGAAGCCGAGGTAGGTGTTCGCGTGCCCGAGGTGGGTGGAGTCGTAGGGCGTGATGCCGCAGACGTAGAGCGTCGCCAGGCCCTGGGCGGCCGTCCCGACGAGCTCACCGGTCCCCGACTCGGTGAGGCGGATCTCCTGGCCGCGGCCGGGGAGGACTGGGACGTCGGGAGCAGACCAGGAGTGCACGTCCGGAAGCCTAACCGTCAAGCGACGCGCACGCGGACCCTGTTGCGCCAGGGGTCCTCGACCTCGAGCGTGCGCCCGTCGTCGGCGAAGGCCACGCCGCGCGTGCGCAGGCGGTCCGCGAGGGCGCCCAGATCGTCGGCCTCGGGCGCGACGACGTCGACGACGCCCAGGCCGAGGGCCGGCACGCGCGGGCCGGCGCCCGCGCTGTTCCACGTGTTCATCGCCATGTGGTGGTGGTAGCCACCCGCCGCGACGAACAGGGCGCCGGGGATCTCGAGGGTGGCCTCGAAGCCGAGGGTCGCGACGTAGAAGTCGCGCGCCGTCGCCGTGTCCCCGACCTGCAGGTGGACGTGCCCGACGACGGCCGCGTCACCCGTCGCCCCGGTGAGACGTTCCTCGCTGAGGTGGGTCCCGAGGTACTCGTTGGGGTCGAGGACGAGCGTGTCCATCGCCACCTGGCCGCCGTCCCAGCGCCACTGGTCACGGGGGCGGTCGAGGTAGAGCTCGATGCCGTTGCCCTCGGGGTCGGTGAAGTAGAACGCCTCGGAGACGAGGTGGTCGGCGCTGCCGACGAAGCTGCGCGGGGCCAGACGCGCGAGGGAGGCCACGGTCGCGGCCAGGGCGCCGGCGTCCTCGAAGAGGAGTGCGGTGTGGAACAGGCCGGCGTCGCGGCGCGAGCCGCGCGGCAGGCTCGGGTCGTGGCGGAGCACGACGAGCGGCTGGTCCCCGCGCCCGAGGACGGTCTCGACGCCCTGCGCGGACAGCACGGTGAGCGCCAGGCCCTCGACGTAGTAGGTGGTGAGCAGGTCGAGGTCGCCGACGAGCAGCGTCACGGGTCCCATCCGCGTGCCCGCCGTGAGGAGGTCGCGGTCGGCGAGGGCGCGGGCGTCGGTCCCGGGCTGGGTGATGAGGTGCTCCATGCCCCCACCATACTTGAAGCCTCAACCTTTGGCGAGGGGCCCTCGCCCGCCCGGGCTACGACGACGCCGCGGCGGCACCACTCACCGGGTCGAGCACGCCCGACACGACGAGCGCGACGACGACGACGGCCAGGACGATCCGGTAGACGACGAACGGCATGTAGGAGTACGTCGAGACGATCTTGAGGAAGGCGATGATGACGAGGAACCCGACGCCGAACGCGGCGAGCGTGGCGATCGCCGTCACCCCCGCCCCTGGCGCGTCCGGGGTCGGGTCGGCCGTGAAGAGCTGGTAGAAGCCGGAGCCGAACACCGCCGGGATCGCGAGGAGGAAGGAGTAACGGGCAGCCGCCTCCCGGGTGTAGCCGAGCAGCAGGCCCATGGTGATCGTCCCGCCAGAGCGTGAGACGCCCGGGACCAGGGCAAGGGACTGGGCGAGGCCGAAGAGCAGGCCGTCGCGCAGCGTGAGGTCGCCCAGCTCCTTGCGCTTGCGCCCGAAGCGGTCCGCCAGGCCGAGGAGCACGGCGAACACCGCGAGCATCGTCGCCGTGATGTACAGGTGGCGCAGCGAGGTCTCGATCGCGTCCTGGAACAGGAGCCCGAGGACGACGATCGGCACCGAGCCGATGATGATGTACCAGCCCATCCGCGCGTCGGGGTCGGTGCGCGGCACCGTCCCGCGCCAGGGCCCCACCGGCAGGGCGCCGACCCATGCCTTGATGATCCGCCAGATGTCCTTGCGGAAGTACAGCAGGACGGCCGTCTCCGTGCCGAGCTGGGTGATCGCGGTGAAGGCCGCGCCGGGGTCACCTCCCCCAGGCAGCAGCTCCCCCACGATGCGCAGGTGCGCACTGGAGGAGATCGGGAGGAACTCCGTGAGTCCCTGGACCACGCCGAGCACGATTGCTTCCCACCACGTCACGATCGAGCATTCTATGTTCGGGCCCGTTGTCCCGGGGGCGCGCCCACGCCGGTAGCGTGAGGCCATGGAACTTCGCAGGGCGGGCCGCAGCGGGCTGCTCGTCTCGTCGGTCGGCCTGGGCACCATGACGTGGGGCCGGGACACCGACGAGCACGAGGCGGCCGAGCAGCTCTCGGTGTTCCTCGACGCCGGCGGCACCCTCATCGACACCGCCGCCTCCTACGGCGAGGGTGCGGCCGAGGGCCTCCTGGGCAGCCTGCTCGCCGAGGTCGACCGCCGTGACGTCGTCCTGTGCTCCAAGGCCGGCGTGCGCCACGGGCGCTCGGGCAGCCGCCTCGACGCCTCCCGCTCGACGCTGCTCGACACGCTCGACGAGTCCCTCGCCGCGCTCGGCACCGACCACCTCGACCTGTGGCTGGTCCAGGCGCCCGACCCCCACGTCCCGGTCGAGGAGACGCTGTCCGCGCTGCGCCACGCCGTCGCGACCGGGCGCACCCGGTACGTCGGCCTGTCGAACCACCCCGCCTGGTACCAGGGCTACGCCGCCGCGCAGCTCGCACAGGACGCGACCGGCCTCGCGGCCGTCGAGGTGGAGTACTCGCTCCTCGAGCGGTCCGTCGAGCACGAGGTCGTGCCGGCCTCGGACGCGCTCGGCACCGGGCTGCTCGCCTGGTCCCCGCTGGGACGTGGCGTGCTCACCGGCAAGTACCGCAGCACGGTGCCGGCCGACTCCCGCGCCGCCTCCCCGCACCTGCGGGGCTTCGTCGAGCCCTACCTCACCGAGCGCTCGCGCGGGATCGTCGAGTCGGTCGCCACGGCGGCCGCCGGGCTGGACCGCGCGCCCCTCGAGGTGGCCCTCGCGTGGGTGCGCGACGCCCCCGGCGTCACGTCGGCGATCGTCGGCGCACGCACCGCCGCACAGCTGCGCGGGGCGCTGTCGGCCACCGACCTCGAGCTGCCTCCGGCCATCCGCCGGGCGCTCGACGACGTCAGCGCCGGCTGAGGATCACTCCTCGTCGTCGTCGTCCTCGTCCTCGTCGTCGTCCTCGTCGTCCTCGTCGTCGTCCTCGTCGTCGAGGTCGAAGTCCTCGAGCTCCTCGTCGTCGAGGTCGTCCTCGTCGTCGTCCCCGTACGCCTCGAGCGGCACCTCGACCTGGTAGGTCGTGTACAGGGCGTCGTCGTAGCTGAAGAACGCGTCCTCGACGGCGGCGGCGGCGTCCTCGACAGCGACGGCCTCCGCGTCCTGCACGCTGCTCGCGATCTCGAAGTGGGTCTCAAGGGCGGAGATGAAGCGATCGAGTGCGGCGCGCGGGTCGTTGGACATGGGAAGAAGGTATCGCGACTGGTAGGAATGACACAGTCCGCGCGGTACCGCCCCGGCTTGTGGGAGACAATGGGTCACGACATGGTCTGGTACACCGAGAACCCTCCCCGTCCCGGCGTCCGCGGAGCCTCCCAGTACGAGTTCCGGGTGCTGAGCATCCCGTCCTCGACGAGCCGCGCCGACGTCCGCCAGCTCCTCACCGAGCAGGCCGAGTACGGCCGCTGGGAGCTCGCCCGTACCCGCCTGTACATCGGCGGCTCCCGCAAGGTGTGGCTGCGCCGCAAGATCATCCGGGTGCGCAGCACCCTGTGACCGCTCAGGCGGTGCGCAACAGGCGCTCCAGCACACGCACCCCGAAGCGCAGCGCCTCGACCGGCACCCGCTCGTCGACGCCGTGGAACATGCCGGCGAAGTCGAGCGTGGGCGGCAGCTGGAGCGGCGCGAAGCCGTATCCGGTGATGCCGAGCCGCGAGAGCGACTTGTTGTCGGTGCCGCCGGAGAGCATGTAGGGCAGGACGACGGCACCCGGGTCCTCGCCGTCGATCGCCTCGACCATGCGGTCGACGAGGTCCCCCTCGAAGGGAACCTCGAGCGCGACGTCGGCGTGGATGGCCTCGATGCGCACGCCCGGGCCGGCGAGCTCGGTGAGCGTGGCGCGCACGCTCTCCTCCTCCCCCGGCAGGTAGCGCACGTCCACGGCCGCCTCGGCGCTGCCGGGGATGACGTTCGCCTTGTACCCGGCGCTCAGCTGGGTGGGGTTGGCACCCGTGCGCAGGGTCGCGCCGACGAACTTCGACGCCGGGCCGAGGGCGCGCACGAGGCGGTCGATGCCCTCCGGGTCCTGCGGGTCGAACCTCGTGCCGGTGAGGTCCGCGACGCCGGAGAGCAGCTGGCGCACGGTGCCGGTGAGGTGGAGCGGCCAGGAGTGCGCGCCGATCCGGGCGACCGCGCCGGCGAGGCGGGTCACCGCGTTGTCGGTGTTCACCTGCGAGCCGTGCCCCGCCGTGCCGTCGGCGAGCAGCCGGAGCCAGGCGAGCCCCTTCTCCGCGGTCTGCAGGAGGTAGACGCGCCGCCCGTCGATCTCCACCGAGTAGCCGCCGACCTCGCTGATCGCCTCGGTCGCGCCCTCGAAGAGGTCGGGCCGGTGGTCCACGAGCCACCCGGCGCCCTTCGCACCGCCCGCCTCCTCGTCGGCGAAGAACGCGACGACGACGTCGCGCGCCGGCCGCCAGCCCGTGCGGGCCATGTCGCGCACGACCGCGAGGATCATCGCGTCCATGTCCTTCATGTCCACGGCCCCGCGGCCCCAGATCATGCCGTCGCGGACCTCGCCGCCGAACGGGTCGACCTGCCAGTCCTCGGCCTGCGCCGGGACGACGTCGGTGTGGCCGTGGAGCACGAGCGCGGGTCGCGAGCGGTCGGTGCCCTCGATGCGCAGGACGACCGACGCGCGGCCGGGCTCGGACTCGACGAGCTCGGGCTCCCAGCCGACCTCGGTGAGGAGCTCGGCGACGTACTCGGCGGCCGCCCGCTCCCCCGGCCCGGAGCCGTCGCCGTAGTTCGACGTGTCGATCCGGATGAGGCGGCGGCAGATCTCGACGACCTCGTCGGTGGGCGCGGGCACGGGCTGGGACGGGGAGTCGGACATGTGCCGACCCTAACGCGGGGCTAGGCCCCCGGGGTGCGCGGCCGGCGCGGGCGGCTCGTCCACGCGAGATAGGCGCTGCCGAGGGTGAGGCCGGCGCCGCCCCCGGCGACCAGCGGCCCGGCGAACCGTCCGAGGCGGTCACGGTAGGCGACGAGGACGTTCGTGCCCCCGGTGATCATCGCCGCCACGACGAGGGCGGCGACGACCCGGTCCCCGGTGCGCTCGAGGCGGTCGACGAGCGGCTCCAGCTCGCTCGCGCGGATGTTGACGTCGACCCCGCCCATGTCCAGGCGCTGGAGCAGGCGCCGGGCGTACCCCGGCAGGTCGAGCCCGAGCTCGGCGGCCATGAGCGTGGCGTCCCGCACGCGTCCGGCCACCTCCCGGGGGCGCAGCTGCTCGGCGACGAGGCGCCCGGCGTAGCGGTGGAGCACCTCGGTGAGGTCCAGGCCGGGGTCGATGCGGCGCCCGAGGCCGTCGACGATGACGAGCATCCGCAGCAGCCGGACCACCTCGGGCGGCAGTGCCAGCCGGTGGCGGCGGACGATCCCCAGCAGCTCGTCGGCGACGGCGTCGACCTGGATGTCGGCCAGCGCCCGCCCGTCGAACCACCCGGTGAGACGCCCGACGTCGGTCCGCAGCACGCCGCGGTCCAGCCCGCCGCGTGGCGGGGCGATCTCGATGAGCGCCGTCGTCAGCGCCTCGGTGTCCTGGGCGTAGAGCGCGAGGATGAGCCGGGAGAGCTGGCGGCGCATGGGCTTGCCGACCCGCCCGACCATCCCGAAGTCGATGATCCCGATGGTCCCGTCGGGCTCGACGAAGAGGTTGCCGGCGTGCGGATCGGCGTGGAAGAAGCCGTCCTCGAACACCATCCGCATGAGCACCGCGACCGCCCGGTGGGCGAGCTCGGGCCGGTCGATACCGGCCGCGTCGAGGGCGGGGGCGTCGTCGATGCGCAGGCCCGAGAGCTCCTCCATGGTGAGGACCCGGGAGGTGGTGAGCGGCCACTCGACCCACGGCACGTGGACCCCGGGCGTGTCGGCGAGGTTGTGGGCGAACTGCTCGCAGGCACGCGCCTCACCGAGGTAGTCGAGCTCGGCACGCAGCGACCGGGAGAACTCGTCCACGACGCCGACGACGTCGACGTCGGCGAGGGCCTGGCTGCTGCGCGCCAGGTGCCCGGCGAGGTTGCGCATGATCTCGAGGTCGTTGTGGACCTCCTCGACCACCCCGGGCTTGCGGATCTTCACCACGACCCGCCGCCCGTCGTACAGCCGGGCCCGGTGGGCCTGGCCGATCGAGGCGCTGGCGAGCGCGGTGCGGTCGAACCACGCGTAGAGGTCGTCCACCGAGGCGCCGAAGTCCTCCCGCACGGCAGCGTCCATCTCCTCGAAGGGCACGGGCGCCGTGCCGTCGGTGAGCCGGGCGAAGGCGTCGCAGTACGCCTGCGGGAAGAGGTCGGGGCGGGTGGAGATGAGCTGGCCGAGCTTGATGAACGTCGTCCCGAGCTCCTCGAAGGTCTCGACGAGGAGCTCGGGACGGAGGTCGTCACCGGAGAGGGCGCCGGAGCCGTGCGGGAGCCAGCGCCCCAGGCCGGCACGCACGCCGACCGCGTGCAAGCCGTGGCGGGCGAGGACCTGGGCGATCTGGCGATACCGCTGGAGCTGCCCGGCCATGCCGTCACGCTACCCCGCGGGCAGCACCCCCACCACGGCCTCGCGCCTCAGCCGGTGAGACCGCGCCGCACGAGGAGCGGACGGATGTCGGCGTCGCGGCCGCGCAGCTCCCGGTAGAAGTCCAGCGGGTCGGCGCTGTGCCCGCGCGAGAGGAGCACCTCACGGAAGCGCTGCCCGGCGGCGCGGCCGGGGCGCCCGTCCTCCTCCTTCGGAGCATCGGTGGAGAACCACTCGACCGTGTCGGCGTCGAGCACCTCGCTCCAGATGTAGGAGTAGTAGCCAGCGTCGTAGCCGCCGCCGAAGGTGTGGTTGAAGTACGTCGAGCGGTAGCGCGGCGGCACGAGCGGGTGGGCGATCCCGGCCTGCTCCAGCGCGCGGGCGGAGAAGTCCTCGACGTCCTCGGCCGAGGTGGGCAGGTCGTGCGGCCCGACCTGGTGCCACGCCTGGTCCAGCAGCGCGGCGCCGAGGTACTCGGTGGTCGCGAAGCCCTCGCCGTACTGGGCCGAGCCGAGCAGGGCGGTGAGCAGCTCCTCGGGCAGCGGCTCGCCCGTCTCGTGGTGACGGGCGTAGCGGGCCAGGACCTCCGGGTCACGCGCCCACATCTCGTTGACCTGCGAGGGGTACTCGACGAAGTCGCGCGGCACGTTCGCCCCAGACAGGGACGGGTATCGCACGTTCGAGAACAGGCCGTGCAGGGCGTGGCCGAACTCGTGGAAGGCCGTGATGACCTCGTCCCAGGTGAGCAGGGTCGGCTCGCCCGGCGCGGGCCGGGTGAGGTTGAGGTTGTTGACGACGACCGGCCGCTGCCCCAGGAGGTGGGACTGGTCGACGAGGTTGTGCATCCAAGCGCCGCCGTGCTTGCCCTCGCGCGCGTAGTAGTCGCCGACGAACAGCCCGAGCGGGGTGCCGTCCTCCTCCGCGACCTCCCACACGCGCACGCCGTCGGCGTACCCGGCGAGCTCGGGCCGCTCGGTGAGCGTGATGCCGTAGAGGCGGCGAGCGGCGTGGAAGACCCCGTCGCGCAGCACCCGCTCGAGCTCGAGGTAGGGGCGCAGCACGGAGTCGTCGATGCTGAAGCGCTCCTGGCGCACCTTCTCCGCGAGGTAGGACCAGTCCCAGGCCTCGATCGGGCCGCCGTGGACCTCGGCGAGGTCGGTGGCCTCGGCCTGCGCGTTGGCGACGGCGGGCGCCGCGAGGCGGCCGAGCATCTCGTTGACGGCCGCCGTCGTGCCGGCCGTGCCGTCCTCGGCGACGTAGGCGGCGTGGTGCTCGTAGCCGAGCAGCCGGGCGCGCTCGGCGCGCAGCCGGGCGATCTCGAGCAGGGTGGCGCGGGTGTCGCTCTCGGCGTCGACGCCGGTGCCCCGCATGACCGAGGCGGTGTACAGCTCGCGGCGCAGCTCCCGGTCGGTGAGCTGGGCGAGCAGCGCCTGCTGGGAGGGCAGCTGGAGGGTGATGAGGTAGCCGTCGGTGCCGCGGTCGGTCGCCGCCTGGGCGAGCCCGGCGACGGTGTCCTCGCTCAGCCCGGTGAGGCGCTCCGCGTCGCGCAGGTGGAGGGCGCCGGCGTCGAGCGCCTTGACCACGCGCTGGGCGAACTCGGTCTCCAGCACGGTGAGGCGGGAGTTGAGCGAGCGCAGCTGCTCCTGCTTCTCGTCGCCCAGCCGGACGCCCGCGCGGACGAAGTCCTTGCGGTAGGTGTGCAGCAGCCAGGCGGTCTCCCCGTCGAGGTCCTGCTCGGCGAGGGCCTCGAGCCGGGCGAAGATGCGCCGGTCGAGGTAGAGCGCGTCGCGGTGGGCCGAGCGGAGCGGGGCGAGCTCGGCCTCGAGCGCACGCAGCGCGTCGTCGGCGCGGGAGGAGGTGTAGGTGTCCAGGACGGCGGTCGCCCGGCGCAGCAGGCCACCCGAGCGCTCGAGGGCCTCGAGGGTGTTGGCGACGTCCGGTGCCGCCGGGTCGGTGGCGATGGCCTCCCACTCGGCGCGCTGCTCGGCGAGGCCGGCGAGCATCGCCGGGCGCAGGTGCTCGTGCCGGATCGCGGCGAAGTCGGGCAGCTCGTAGGGCAGGGTCGAGGGCGCCGCGAAGGGGTTGTCCGCGGTCAGGGTGGGGACGTCCGGAGTCATGGGCCCATTCTTCACCCGCCGCCGACCTCCCCTGGCCCAGATCCCGTCGCGGTGCGTCCTCCGCCTTGTCAGGGTGGCCGCGCGCCGGAACCTGCCACGACGTGCGTCCGGGCGGGCCCGGAGAGCGCTTCCGCCCGGCGTGTCGTCCGCGTGTCGCCCGGTTGGTGGCAGCTTTCGCGCGACGGCCGCCCGCGGACAGCGCGCCGGCCCGCGCGCGCTCAGCGCTGGGCGCGGGCGAGCACGGCGGCGACGTCGGGGGCGCGGTACGCCTCGCCCTTGAGCACCTTGCCGTCCTCGCGGAGCAGCGCGGCGCCGTCCGGGCCGAGCTTGGAGAGGTTCGCCGCGTGGACCTCGGCGAGCACGGCGGGCAGCGGGATTCCGCACTCCTGGGCCATGCCGTACAGGACGTAAACGAGGTCGGCGAGCGCGTCGGCGGCGGCGACGGTGTCCCGCGCGCCGTCGTCGGCGGCCACCGCGCGGGTGAAGCCGGCGGCGACCGCCTCCCCCGCCGTCTCGCCGTACACGGCCGTGACGAGCTCGGCGAGCTCCTCCGCCACGAGTGCCATGCGCAGGTGGACGCGCTCCCGGTCCACCGAGGGCGCGTCGCGGGCGACCGGCACGCCGAAGTGCTCGTGGAACTGCCGGACGAGCGCGTCGGGGTCGCGGCCCGTGACGTCTGCGGGCACGACGCCGGTGACCGGGTCCGGTCCGTCCCACGGGGTCGCCGGCTCGCGCGGGTCGTCGCGCAGGAGCGTGCCGATCCACTGGTCGACGCGCTTTGCGCCGTGCACCCCGTCCCCGCGGACCTGCCCCTCGCGGCGGAACCCGTGGCGCCACACCACCCGCCAGGAGGGCCAGTTGCCCACGTGGGCGCGCCACTCCACGCGCTCCATCCCGAGCGGGCCGAAGGCGGCGTCGAGCACGAGCCCGACGGCGCGGGTGGTCAGCCCGGCGCCGCGGGCCTCCGGTGCGGTCCAGTACCCGATCTCCCCGCTCCCCGCGGAGCGGGAGACGCCCACCATGCCGACCAGTCGCCCGCCGCGGCGCATCGCCCACGTGAAGTTGTCGCCCCGCGCCCAGCCGCCGGCGACGAACCCGTCGACGAAGTCCACCGCGTCCTGGCGCCCGTAGGGCGAGGGCACGATGGTCCACCGCTGGACCTCGGGGTCCTGGCAGACCTCGGTCACGCGGTCGACGTCCTCGGGGGTGGGGACGCTGAGGGTGAGGTCCCCGTCGTGCAGGGTGAACGGCTCCATGGCCGGGCAGCGTACGGCACCGCTCCGGATGCGCGATCCGTCGCCCGCCCGAAGGATGGATCGCATGGACATCGACACCGACGCCATGAAGGACTTCCCCAGGCAGAGCCAGCAGTGGCCCGGCCGGACGGACCAGCTCGACCCGGTGCCCGACCACGGCGAGACGAGCTACGTCGGCCGCGGCCGCCTCGAGGGCAAGCGTGCCCTCATCACCGGCGGCGACTCCGGCATCGGCCGGGCGACGGCGATCGCCTTCGCCAAGGAGGGCGCCGACGTCGCGATCTCCTACCTCGAGGTTGAGCAGGACGACGCCGAGGAGACGCGCCGGCACGTCGAGGCCGCCGGGCGCCGCTGCGTGCTCGTCCCCACCGACCAGCGCACCGAGGAGGCGAACATCGCCCTCGCCCGGGCCGCCGTCGAGGGCCTCGGCGGGATCGACGTCCTGGTGAACAACTCGGGCTTCCAGATGGCGCAGGACTCCCTCGCCGACGTCAGCGACGCCCAGCTGCGCCAGACCTTCGAGACGAACGTCTTCCCCGTCTTCTGGCTGACCAGGGCGCTGCTCGAGGACCTGGCGCCCGGCTCGAGCGTCATCAACTGCACCTCGATCCAGGCCTTCCAGCCCTCCGACACCCTGCTGGACTACGCGTCGACCAAGGCGGCGATCAACAACGCCACCGTCAACCTCGCCTCCGACCTCGGCCCGAAGGGGATCCGCGTCAACGCGGTGGCGCCGGGCCCGATCTGGACCCCGCTGCAGCCGTCCACCAAGCCGGCCGAGTCGCTGGAGTCCTTCGGGGCGGACACCCCGCTCGGGCGGGCCGGGCACCCGGTCGAGGTCGCCCCGGCCTTCGTCTTCCTCGCCAGCGACGACGCGAGCTACGTCTCGGGCACGGTCCTCGGTGTCACCGGTGGCAAGCCCGTCTTCTGACGCGTTCCGCAGGGCGAGGACGACGACGGCAGGGCTCCTCGCCGTCGTCGTCCTCGCCGCGTGCGGCGCCGGGCCGGACGAGACACCCGCGCCGACACCGCCCGCCACGGGGACGGCCGCGACGCGCGAGCCGACGGCCGCGCCCACGGCGAGCCCGAGCACCGCAGCGCCGCGGGAGCCGGAGGTCGTCGCCACCGGCCTCGACGTCCCCTGGGGCCTGGCCTTCCTGCCCGACGGCTCGGCGCTCGTCACCGAGCGGCGCACCGCCCGGGTGCTCCACCTCGTGCCCGGCGAGGAGCCGCGCGAGCTCGCCACAGTGGCCGGCGTCGACGCGGACGACGAGTCGGGCCTCCTCGGCATCGCCGTCTCCCCCGGCTTCGCCGGCAACGGCCGCGTCTTCGTCTACCTCACGACCGCCACCGACAACCGGGTGCTGCGCATGGTGCTCGAGGGTGAGGAGCTGCGGCCCGACGTCGTCGTCCTCGAGGGCATCCCGCGCGAGACCTACCACTCCGGTGGGCGGATCGAGTTCGGGCCGGACGGTCACCTCTACGTCGCGACCGGCGACGCCGCCCAGCCCTCGACGTCCCAGGACCCGGACTCGCTCGGGGGCAAGATCCTGCGGGTCGACGAGGACGGCGCGCCCGCGCCCGGGAACCCGCAGGAGGGCTCGCCCGTGTGGTCGCTCGGGCACCGCAACGTCCAGGGGCTGGGGTGGGACGCCGACGGTCGGATGTTCGCCTCGGAGTTCGGGCAGGACACGTGGGACGAGCTCAACGCCGTCGAGCCGGGCGCCAACTACGGGTGGCCGCAGGTCGAGGGTGACGGCGGCGACGCGCGGTTCACCGACCCGCTCGTCACCTGGCGCCCGGCCGACGCCTCCCCGAGCGGGCTCGCGGTGACCGACGACGCCGTCTGGGTCGCCGCCCTGCGCGGGGAGTCGCTGTGGCGGGTGCCGCTCGACGGCGGGGAGCCGACGCGGCTCCTCGAGGGCGAGTACGGCCGCCTGCGCACCGTCGCGGTGGCCCCGGACGGGCGGCTGTGGATCCTCACCTCCAACACCTTCCGCGGGAACCCCGGCCCGGCGGACGACCAGGTCCTCGCCGTCGACGAGGCGTGGCTCACCGGGCGGCCGCGGTGACCTATGGTGACGCCGTGGACCGGGATCAGGCGACGGCGCGCGCGGACCTCGACCGGCTCGTCGCACGGGCCGCCGCGGGTGGGCTCGGGCCCCCCGCCGAGGTGCACCGGTTCGACCCGCGGACGCAGGGCGACTACCGGCCCGCCGCGGTCCTCCTCCTCTTCACCCCGACGACGGCGCCCGGCTCCGGCTTCCCGGGTCTGGACCTGTTCCTCGTCCAGCGCTCGCCGCTGCTGCGCCACCACCCCGGCCAGATCGCCCTCCCGGGCGGCCGCGCCGACGCGCAGGACGCCGGCCCCGCGCAGACCGCGCTGCGCGAGGCGCACGAGGAGATCGGCCTCGCCGCCGACCGGGTCGAGGTCCTCGGGCTGCTGGCGCCGGTCGCCGTGCCGATCAGCCGGTTCGTCGTCACGCCCGTCGTCGGGTGGTGCGGCGACGCGACCGGGCAGGACGACGTCGAGCCCGGGGAGGTGCTCCACACCCTGCGCCTGCCCGTCGGCGGGCTGCTCGACCCCGCGTGCCGCGCGACCGTGACGATCCGCGGTCACGGCAGCGCGGGGTTCGCCGTGAGCGGCGGGTGGGTCTGGGGGTTCACCGGCAACCTGCTCGACGGAGTCTTCGACGAGCTCGGCTGGACGCGGCCGTGGGACCGCGGGCGCCGCTACCGGATGTCGCTCGCCGAGGCGCGCGGGGAGACCCTGCCCCCGCTCACCGCCGACGCCTGAGTCAGAAGAGCGCCGCCTGGGCGGGCGGCGCGGGCGCCGGCGCTGCGGGCTCGGCGGGGGCGCTGTCGTCCGGCAGGCGTAGGGCCGAGGGTCGGTCCAGCCCGTGCGCGCGCAGGAGCGGCCGGGCCCGTTCGGCGAGCCAGGTGCGGTACTCGGTGGGGACGTAGGAGCCGCGGCCGTACAGCCGCCGATAGTCGGCGACGAGCGCGGGCCGGTGCTGCCGGAGCCACTGGAGGTACCAGTCCCGCACCCCGGGGCGCAGGTGCGCGGCGAAGACGGTGGCCGACGTCGCCCCGGCGTCCGCGACGGCGCCGAGGAGCGCGTCGAGGTGCTCGCGCGAGTCGGTGAGCCAGGGCAGGACGGGCGCGACCATGACGTGGCACTCCAGGCCGGCGTCGCGGATCGCGCGGACGAGGTCGAGGCGGGCGCGCGGGGTCGGGGTGCCGGGCTCGACGAGCTGCTGGAGCTCCTCGTCGGCGAAGGCGAGGGAGACCCCGAGGGACACCGGCACCTGGCCGGCGGCCTCGCGCAGGAGCGGGAGGTCACGGCGCAGGAGGGTGCCCTTGGTGAGGATCGAGAGCGGTGTCCCGGACTCCGCGAGGGCCTGGATGATCCCGGGCATGAGGCGGTAGCGGCCCTCGGCCCGCTGGTAGGGGTCGGTGTTCGTGCCCAGCGCCACCTGCTCGCGGGCCCACGACGGCTTGGCCAGCTCCCGGCGCAGCACCTCCGCGGCGTTGACCTTGACGATGATCTGGGAGTCGAAGTCCGCGCCGGTGTCGAGGTCGAGGTACCGGTGGGTGGCGCGGGCGAAGCAGTAGACGCAGGCGTGGCTGCACCCGCGGAACGGGTTGACCGTCCAGCGGAACGGCATCCGCGAGCCCTCGGGCACGCGGTTGAGGACCGAGCGCGCGGCCACCTCGTGGAAGGTGATGCCGGCGAACTCCGGCGTGCGCACGGTGCGCAGCAGCCCGGCCATCCGCCGCAGCCCGGGCAGCGCCGCGCCGTCGTCCTCCGTGATGTCCTGCCCGTCCCACCGCACCCGTCAAGTCGAACACGCGTTCGACGGTCGGTCAAGCACCCACGCCCCACCCACCGACGAGTGCGGTGCTAGCCCCGCGGGAGGCGGTCGATGAGGTCGCCGAGCTCGCGGCGCGGCCCGGTGAAGAACGGGACCTCCTCACGGACGTGGCGGCGCGCCTCGGTGTTGCGCAGCTCGCGCATGAGGTCGACGATCCGGCCGAGGTCGTCGGCCTCGAAGCCGAGCAGCCACTCGTAGTCCCCGAGCGCGAACGAGGAGATCGTGTTCGCGCGGACGTCCCCGTAGTCGCGGGCGGCCAGCCCGTGCTCGCGCAGCATCGTGCTGCGCTCCTCGGGCGGCAGGAGGTACCACTCGTAGCTGCGGACGAACGGGTAGACGCACAGGTAGCCGCGCGGCTCCTCGCCCATGATGAACGAGGGCAGGTGGGAGCGGTTGAACTCCGCCTCGCGGTGGGTGCCCACCTGGGACCACACCGGCTCGAGGACCGCACCGAGGCGGCTGGCGAGCAGCCGGTGGTAGGCCTCCTGCACCGCCTCGACGTCCTCGGCCCACCACCACACCATGACGTCGGCGTCGGCGCGGAAGCCCGCGACGTCGTACCAGCCGCGCACGGTGAGGCCGGGCACCGACTCCACCGACTCGAGCGCCTCGCTGACCATCGCGCCGCGGGCGGCGTCGTCCTCCGGGAGCGGCAGGACCGCACGGAAGACGCTGTACATCACGTAGGCGCTGGTGGGCTGGTCGGACATGGAGGGCGCTCCTCGGCAGGTGGGTGGTGGTGAGGTCCGGTCCCGCACAGAAGTCGGCTGTCGAGCGGAAGTCGGCTCTCGCGGGAGAGGGGGTGGGGGGTGGGGGGTGGGGCTGGGGGGGCTGGGGCTGGGGGTTGGGTGGGTCGAGCGGGGGCGGGGTCAGTCGGCGGGGCCGGCGAGGACGGGGATGCCGGTGACCTCGCCGTGGCGCATGCGGCAGCTCCCGGGAGGGGCGACGTCGGGGAAGGCGGGCAGGTCGCCGCGCACGACGACCTCCGGGTCCTCCCCACGCTCACGCGCCGCACGCTCGAGCACGAGGTCGACGATCCCGCCGACGAACTCCGGCGCGACGCCGGCCGTGGCCGCGCGGGCGGCGTGCAGGCCGAGCTCGCGCGCGGTCTCCATCGCCTCGGTGTCGAGGTCCCAGGCCACCTCCATGTGGTCGGAGATGAACCCGATCGGCGCGATGACGACGCGGCGGACGCCGGACTTGGCGAGCTCGGCGAGGTGGTCGTTGACGTCGGGCTCCAGCCACGGCGTGCGGGGGTCGCCCGAGCGCGAGCAGTAGGACAGCGAGGAGGTGACCTCCAGCCCGCGCTCGCGCAGGGCGGCGTCGATGACGCTGCGGACGTCCTCGTGCTGCTCGCGGTAGCCCGGGCCGGTGACGGCCGAGGCGTCCTGCATGGTGTCGGGGATGGAGTGGGTGACGTAGGCGATGTGCAGGCCCTCACCGGCGGGGAGCTCCTCGGCGGCGCGCAGGACGGCGGCGGTGTTGGCGTCGACGAAGCCGGGGTCGTTGAAGAAGGGCCGGATGATGTCGATCTCCAGGCCGGCGCCGCCCGTCTCGGCGTCGAGCTCGGCGACGGCGGCGGCGAGGTGCTCGCGGTACTGGCGGCTGCCGGAGTACGAGGCGTAGGCGCTGGTGACGAGGACGAGGATGCGTCGCGCGCCGAAGGCGTGCGCGTCGCGCAGCGTGTCGACCGTGTAGGGGTGCCAGTTGCGGTTGCCCCAGAGCACGGGGAGGTCGAGCCCGCGCCGCTGCAGCTCCTCGGAGAGCGCGGCGCGCAGCGCGAGGTTCTGCTCGTTGATCGGGCTGCGCCCGCCGAAGGCGAAGTAGTGCTCGCCCACCTGCTCCAGCCGCTCCTCCGGGACCCCCTTGCCGCGCACGACGTTGCGCAGGAAGGGCACGACGTCCTCGGTGGCGTTCGGCCCTCCGAAGGAGCACACGAGGAGGGCGTCGTAGGGAGTGACGGAGGGCGCGGGCATCGGTGGGCTCCAGGAACCGGGGGACGGGGATGCGCTCACCGTAACATCTGACGAAGAACTTGATCTGATGAAGTCGATGTGCCAGGTTGGACCGTTCCCTCCCCCCGCCCGAGGACCTCGATGACCCAGCTGGACAGCCCGTCACACACGACGACGACGGCGCACCCGGTCCTCCCCCGGCGACGCTCGCGCAGGGCGCTGTGGCTCGGTGCCGCAGCCGCTCTCGCGCTCGTCCTCGCCGTCCTCCTCAGCGTCGGCCTCGGCACGCTGCGCCTGGACCCCTTCGAGGCGGTGCGCGCCCTCGTGGCCCCCGACTCCTCCCAGGTGAGCACGGTCGTCTGGTCGATCCGGCTGCCCCGGATCGTCGTCGCCGTCCTCGTCGGCGGGGCGCTGGCCGGGGTCGGCGTCGTCATGCAGGCGGTGTTCCGCAACCCGCTCGCCGACCCGGGCGTCACGGGCGTGTCCTCCGGCGCCGCCGTGGGCGCCGTCGCCGGGATCACCCTCGGCCTGGGCGGGTCGCTCCAGTGGGGTGTACCGCTCGCCGCGTTCGCCGGGAGCCTGGCGGTGGCGCTCGCCCTCCAGGCGGTGCTCCACGCGAACCGCGGGGCGAGCACCTACACCCTCATCCTCGTCGGCGTCTCGATCAACGCCTTCGCCGGCGCGGTGATCTCCGTGCTCGTCGCCAACGCCAAGGACGACGCACTCGCCCGCGGCGCGGTCTTCTGGCTCGCCGGTGACCTCGAGCTGCGGACGTGGAACCACGCGGCGATGGCGGTCGTGCCCATCGTGCTGGGCCTCGCGCTCCTCCTCACCCGCACCCGGGCACTGGACGCCCTGCTCCTCGGCGACGACGTCGCGGCCACCTCCGGCTACGACGTCCACCGCACCCGCCTCGTCCTCCTGCTGGTCGCCTCGCTCGTCACCGGCGCGGCCGTCGCGGTCTCCGGGGTCATCAGCTTCGTCGGGCTCGTCGTGCCCCACGCCGTGCGGCTCGTCATCGGCGCCAAGCACTCCCTGCTGCTGCCCATCTCGGTCGTCTGCGGCTCGCTGTTCCTCGTCCTCGCCGACACCGCCGCCCGGGCGGTCTCCACGACGGCGGTCGTCCAGACCGGTGCGGTGAGCGCCGTCGTCGGCGCCCCGGTGTTCCTCGCCCTGCTCCTGTCCCGGCGGACCGCATGACCGACCTCGTCCTCGACCGTCTCGTCGCCCACCGCGGCCGGCCCCTGTTCGAGCCGGTGAGCGCCGCCCTGCCGCCGGGGACGCTGCTCGGGCTCGTCGGCCCCAACGGCGCGGGCAAGTCGAGCCTGCTGTCCGCCATCGTCGGCAGCGGCGTCACGTCCAGCGGCACCGCGCGCTACGGGGAGGCCGACCTCCACCGGCTGCGCCCACGCCGGCTGGCCGAGGTGCTCGCCTACATGACGCAGGACAGCTACGCCCCGAACGAGCTGCGGGTGCGCGACGTCGTCGCCGTCGGCGCGCGGGCCACCCCGGCCGCCGGGCCGGTCGACGTGCGCACGGCGGCCGCCCTGGAGCGCCTCGACGTCGCCCACCTCGCCGACCGCAGCTACGCGCGTCTGTCCGGCGGTGAGCGCCAGCTCGTCCAGGTGGCGCGTGTCGTCGCCCAGCACGCCCCCGTCATGCTCCTCGACGAGCCCACCTCGGCCCTCGACCTGGGCCACCAGCTCACGGTCATGCACGTGCTGCGCCGGCACGCCACGGACGGCCACATCGTCGTCGTCACCATGCACGACCTCACCCAGGCACTGCGCTGGGCGGACCAGGTGGCCGTGGTCGCGGGAGGCACCGTGACCTTCGGGACGCCGGCCGAGGTCATCACCCCCGAGCTCATCCACCGCGTCTACGGGGTCACCGCCGAGGTCTTCGACTCCCCCGGCGGCTCCCCCACCCTCAGCCTCGTGCGGCCGTCCGACCCGACGCCCGCCACCCTCACCCGCCCCGGCCCCGCCGCGGCACGTCCCTGAGAGGCCGCTCCATGCGCCCCCGTCTCCTCACCACCGTCGCCGCCGTCCTCACCCTCGCGGCCTGCTCCTCCCCCACGACCTCCGGGGCCCCCGCCCCGGCGGCGACGACCGACGACGCCGCGTTCCCGCGCACCGTCGAGGTCCCCGCCGGCCGCGAGCTGGCAGCGGACGAGGTCGTCCTCGAGCGTCGGCCCGAGCGGGTCGCGGCGCTCACCTACGAGACCGCCGCCGTCGTCGCCGAGCTCGGCGCCGCCGACCGGCTCGTCATGGTGCCCGAGGCGGCGGCGAACCCCGTGCTGTCCGACCACCCCGGCGAGATGGCCGCCGTCGAGCACCACATCACGAGCGAGAGCAGCGTGGACGTCGAGGCGGTCATCGCCGCCCAGCCCGACCTCGTCGTGCTCAACGACCGGCACGGCCTGGAGGCCGGGGTCGGCCAGGTGCTCGAGGGCGCCGGGATCCCCGTCCTCGTCCTGCCCAACACGTGGGCGAGCGTCGAGGACATGACGACGAACATCGACCTCGTCGGCCAGGCCCTGGGCACCGAGGACGCAGCCGCGGCGCTCACCGAGGAGCTCGCGGCGGGGCTCGTCGACGAGTCCTCCGCGGACGGTCCGCGCGTCCTCGTCCTCAGCAACCAGGCCGGGCGGCCCTTCGTCACCGCCGGTGGCGCGTTCCCGCTCGAGCTGCTGCGCCTGGCCGGCGCGGTGGACGCCAGCGCGGACCTCGGCATGGTGCGCTCCGGGCCGATCACCGCCGAGCAGGTCATCGCCGCGGAGCCGGACCGCATCCTCCTCATCGACATGAACGGCTCGGGCGACGCGATCTTCCGTCCGCTGCTCGACACCCCGGCCGTCGCCCGGCTGGCGGCGCTCACCGAGCACGAGCCGCTGCTCCTCGAGGGCAAGCAGGTCCAGGCGCTCGGGCTGACGAGCACGGTCGAGGGTCGCGCCGCGATCGCCGAGTGGCTGACCCGCTGAGCGGGGCGCGGCCTACACTGACGCGGACCGGCGAGCGCGGGAGAACCATGGCGACGACGACGAACGGCACCGAGCGGGCGCGCACGACGCTGGCCTACCTGCGCCGGCAGATCACCACCGGGGAGTGGGAGGTGGGCGCCCGCATCCCCATCGAGCCCGAGCTCGCCGAGACGCTCGGCGTCGGCCGCTCGACGATCCGCGAGGCGGTGCGCTCCCTGGCGAGCATCGGCATGCTCGAGACGCTGCCCGGACGCGGCACGTTCGTCCGCTCGAGCACCCCGACGAGCGCCGTCCTCACCGAGTTCCTCACCGCCTACACCCTGGAGGAGCTGCTCAGCTACCGGCGGGCGCTGGAGGTCGAGGCCGCCCAGCAGGCGGCGCTCCACCGCACCCCGGAGGACGTCGCGGCGCTCGAGGCCGCCGTCGCCGAGCACGTCGCGCGCTCCCACTGCCCCGCCTTCGGCAGCGCGGAGGGCACGGCGCGGCTCGCCGCGCGCTTCCACTACCTGCTGTTCGACGCGGCGAGGAACCGGCTGCTCGCCTCGCTGTACGCCGGGATCAACGAGCGCCTCGCGACCCCGGGCCACGTCGAGCGGCTCACCCACGCGAGCGACGCCCGCACCATGCAGGCCGAGCACGAGCGCATCGTCGACGCCGTGCGGCGCGGCGACTTCATCGACGCGGTCCACGCCATGGCCGACCACATGGACAACGACCTCGTCATCATCACGCCCGACGACGAGATCATCCCGCCGCTGCGCCGCTCGGCCGGGGACCAGGAGCGCATCGACGCCGCGCGCGTGCGCAGCGCCCAGGAGCGCGCCGCCGGTTAGGCGCGCCTCCCCGCCGCGCGGCCCCGATGCCGCAGGATGGCCGGCGTGGATCCCGGTGTGCTCGCGGCGGTGCTCGGCGCCGTCGTGCTCGGCGGGGTCCTCCAGCGCACGAGCGGGATGGGCACCGGGCTCGTCGTCTCCCCCACCTTCGTCCTGCTCGTCGGGCCGGTGGCGGGGGTCATGCTCACGAACGTCACGACCGTGGCCTCGGCCCTCGCCCTCACCCTCGTCATGCGCCGCGACATCGACTGGCGCCGGTTCGTGCGGATCGCCCCGGCGATCGTCGTCGGCTCTGTGCCCGCGGCGCTCGTCGTCCGGGCGACGGACGCCGGGTGGCTCGAGGTCGTCATCGGCGGCGCCCTCCTCCTCGCCCTCGCCCCGATCGCCTTCTCCTGGCGACTGCCGGACCTGGGCCGCCTCGCGGCGCCGGTCGCCGGGGTGACCGGGGGGTTCCTCAACACTGCGGTCGGGGTGGGCGGTCCGGCCGTGCTCCTGTACGCCCACGCGACGAGCTGGTCCCAGCGCGCCTTCGCCGCCACCCTCCAGCCGATCTTCCTCACGATGGGCGCCGTCTCGCTGCTGACGAAGTGGGCGGTCGGGGCGACGAGCGGGCCGGACGCGCTGCCGGGGTGGCCGCTCGTGCTCGCCGCCGTCGCGAGCGTGCCGCTCGGCGTCGTGCTCGGCGGGTGGGTGGCCCGCCGGGTGAGCGCCCGGACGGCCCGGCGCACCGCCGTCGCCCTCGTGACGGTCGGGGCGACGACGACGCTCGTGCGCGGCCTGCTCGCCGTCCTCTGAGAGAGCCCCGCCACCGATCCGCGACATCCGGCGCGTACCCCGCGGGGTCCGGGACCGTCCGTGGCACAGTGTCCCCTCGACCGGCGGATGCAGACCTGGGGGTAGCGATGGACGACATCATGACGGCGGTGGCCGACTTCTTCGAGGACGTGTCGGCAGTGGTGTGGGGACCGTTCATCCTCATCCCGCTCCTCTTCGGCGTCGGCCTCGTCCTCACCGTGCGGCTGCGCGGGCTGCAGTTCCGCAAGCTCGGGGTGGCGCTGCGGCTGGGCCTGATCACCCGGCGCGACGAGGGCGCCGAGGACGGCGACGTCTCCCAGTTCCAGGCGCTGACGACGGCGCTGGCGGCGACCGTCGGCACCGGCAACATCGTCGGTGTCGCGACGGCCATCGCGATCGGCGGTCCCGGCGCGCTGTTCTGGATGTGGGTGACCGGCCTGGTCGGCATGGCCTCGAAGTACACCGAGGCGTTCCTCGGCGTCTACTACCGGCGCACCGACGCCGCCGGGGAGAAGTCCGGCGGCCCGCAGTACTACCTCCGGCGCGGCATCCGCGGGCCGCTCGGCGCGATCCTCGCCCTGTTCTTCACGATCGCCGCGATCATCGCCTCCTTCGGCATCGGCAACATAGCGCAGGGCAACTCGATCGCCACGAACCTCGACCGCTCCTTCGGGATCGAGCCCTGGGTCACCGGCCTCGTGCTCAGCCTCTTCGCGCTCCTCGTGCTCGTCGGCGGCATCAAGTCGATCGGGCGGGTGACGGCCGGCTTCGTGCCGGTCATGATCGTCTTCTACGTCGCCGGCGCGCTGTTCATCCTCGCGACGAACGTCACCGAGCTGCCTGCCGCTCTCGCGCTCGTGTTCACCGACGCCTTCACGGGCACGGCCGCGACCGGCGGGTTCATCGGCTCGACGATCATCATCGCGGTACAGCTCGGCGCCGCCCGCGGCATGTTCTCCAACGAGTCCGGCATGGGCTCGGCCGCCATCGCCGCCGCCGCCGCCAAGACCTCCCACCCGGTGCGCCAGGGCCTCGTGTCGATGACGCAGACCTTCATCGACACGATCATCGTCGTGTCCTGCACCGGCCTGGTCATCATCACGACGGGCGCCTGGGACCTCGGCGAGGACAACGCCGCGACGATGACCGGCACCGCCTTCGCCAGCGGCCTGCCCGGCGGGTGGGGCCACTACGTCGTGACGATCGCGCTGGTGATGTTCGCGTCCTCGACCATCCTCGGCTGGGCCTACTACGGCGAGCGGTGCGTCGAGCGGCTCGTGGGTCGCGGCGGCGTCATGCCCTACCGGATCATCTTCTCGGTGGTCGTCTACCTCGGGTGCACCGTCTCCCTCGATGCGGTGTGGAACTTCTCCGACGTCATGAACGGTCTCATGGCGATCCCCAACCTCATCGGCCTGCTCCTCCTCTCCGGGCTCGTCGCCCGCGAGACCAAGCGGTACCTCGACAACGACCCGAGGCTGACGGCCACGACCGAGGAGGTGCGCGCCTTCGCTCCGCACGCCTTCGCGGACGACGACGACGCCCTGCCCCGTCGCTGAGCTCAGGCGTCGGGCCGCAGGACGCGCTCGGCGAAGGCCGCGACGACGGCGAGGACCGTCCGCTCGAGGTCGTGGGACTCCTCCCAGGGGCCGGGCAGGAGGAGGCTGTGGTCGGCCTCCGGCAGCTCGAGGACGTCGACGGCCGAGCGGGCCGCCACGTCCGGGTCCCAGAACCGGTCGCGGGTGCCGCCGACGAGCAGCGCGGGGGCGGGGTAGCCGGCGAGCGACTGCGCCACCTCGGGGCGCCCGAGCAGAGGGGTGAGCCAGACGCCGGGGAGCGCGTGGCGCGCTGCCCAGCCCGCGGCGAGAGTGCCGAGGGACTTGGCGACGACGAGCGTGGTGCCGGCGGCCCGCCGCCGCGCGTAGAGGTCCGCGGCGACACCCTCGACGAACGGCGTCGCCACTGCCGGCTCGACGTCGTCGACCGACCAGCGTACGGTCGTGCACCACCAGCCCTGCTCGTGGAGCATCCGCAGCGTCCACGACAGGAGCGGGTGGTCGATGCCGTAGCCGCGGCCGGGCAGGACGAGCGCGTCGCCGACCGGGTCGCCCGGCAGCGCCGGGCGCTGCGCGGAGTACTCGACGACCTCGACCCGGGGCATGTCGCGAACCCTACTGGCTCGGGCGGTAGACCCCGAGGGTGTCGGTCCGGTCGCCGTTCCAGTCGCCGACGAGGACGGCGTCGTTCTCCCGGCCGTAGGGGATGACGAGGTCGGCCGGGCCCGTCGCGATGCGGTTCTTCACGTGGTAGACCGCGCCCCGGCGCACCGCGAAGGAGTCCACGCCGTCACCGTCCCAGTCGCCGACGAGCATGGTGTCGCCCGGCTTCCCGTACGCGATGACATGGTCGGCCGGCCCGCCGGCGACGTTGTTCTTCACGTGGAGGATCGCGCCGCGACGGACCGCGAAGGTGTCCTTGCCGTCGGCGTTCCAGTCCCCGACGAAGACCTCGTCGCCCGGGCGGCCGTAGACGAACTCGTGGTCGGCCGCCCCGCCGAGCACCTTGTTCTTGATGTAGAAGGTCGCCCCGCGGCGCACCGCGATGGAGTCCTTGCCGTCACCGTCCCAGTCCCCGATGAAGACCTCGTCGTCCGCCCGCCCGTAGGCGATCGTCCACGCGGGCGCGTCGGGGGCGTTCTCGTTGTAGACGCTGAAGACGTTGCCGCTGCGCGTCCCGAGGGTGTCGGTGCCGTCCCCGTCCCAGTCCCCGACGACCACCCGGGCACCCTCGACGCCGAACGGGTACTCGACGTCCGCGACGGGGCCCCACCCGTTGTTGAGGTAGACGTGGCCCGCGGCCGGGACGGGCTCGGGGGCCGGCGTGGTCGGGGTGCTCGGCAGCTGCGGCCCGGCGGCCGCGATGCGGGCGTCGGCGGCGCGGGCGAGCCAGCCCATGCGCGAGTAGATGTCGTCGCCCGGGCAGGCGGTGGCCGAGACGTCGCGGTGGGCGAAGACCCTGCCGAGGTTCTGGCCCTGGGGGCGGGCAGAGGTGCCGGGCGAGATCATCCCGGACGCCTCCGTCGCGCTGAGCCCGGCGGGGCCGAACTGCCAGGCGACGACGTCGGCGAGGGCGTTCATCGCGGCCGCGGGCACGCCGGTCGTCGTGTAGTCACCCATGACGCTGAGGCCGACGCTGCCGGTGTTGAACGGGGCGGCGTGGGCGCCGACTGGCATCGTCCCGGTCGCGGCGGTGAGGCTGCCCTTGCGTCCCTCGTACACCCGGCCCCACCGGTCGACGAGGAAGTTGTAGCCGATGTCGCCCCAGCCGCGGCTGACCGCGTGGTAGTTGTAGATGCCGCGCACGATGCTCGCGCTCTGGCTCTGGGTGTAGCTGTTGGTGCCGGCGGTGTGGTGGACGATCGCGGCCTTGAGCGCGACGGGCTTGGGCGTCCACGTCATCTTCGACTCGTCGGCGCCCCACCCGGAGCGGCTGACGACGCTCGGCGTCAGGCTCGCCGTGGCCACCGCGGAGGTCATGAGCGCGGACTCCTCGGCGACGTCAGCGCTCGTCGTGCTCGCGGTCGTGGCCGCCGTCCGGGCAGCGGGCTGCTCGTAGGACAGTGCCGCGGCGGCAGCGGGCGCGACGGGCTCCGTCGTGGGCGCCACCGCGGCCGCCGGGGCGTCCTCGGCGAGGACGACCTCCTCGTCCCCCGGCCACTCCGGGGTGAGGCTGAGGCGGATGTTCGGGGGCAGCGACTCGGCCTGCCCGGTGATCTGCACCTGGACCGCCTCCGCGGCGGCCGCGATGTACGGCTCGGTCCCTCCGACGGCGCCCGGCTCGTCCGTCGCGCCCTCGACCTCGAGCTCGGCCCACTCCTGCCACTGCCCGTCCTCCATCACCCGGATGAACACGGCGGCGTCCGCCGGCATCGCGTCCGCGCCGTCCCAGGTGACGCCGGCGACGTAGAACTCGCTCGTGGCGATCGGGGCGGTGAGCACGGCGACGCCCGCGGGGGCATCGGACTGCGCTGCAGCGGCGTCCGTGCCGACGGACGAGCGGCCCGCTGCGGCGGCGGGCGTGGCGGCGAGGGCCTCGAGACCGTCGTCGGCCAGGGGCGTGAGCGCGCCGTCCTCGGCGGTGAGCGCGATGACGCTCACCGGCTCCTCGGGGCCGCTCGCCGTCTGCGCCGCCGCCGGGAGGAGCCCACCGACCGACAGTGTCGAGACGAGGAGGACCGGGCCGAAGGACCTGAGCAGAGACATGGGAGCACGACGTCCAATGGGAGTGGGTGGCGGTACCGCTGACGCCACAAGGGCCTCACCGGCACCAATCGTCACAATGGCACCATAGTTGAGGACTCCCCGTGCTGTCGCTCACCCATATCGGGCGAACCCCCGCGAACTGAGGAAAACGACCGCACTCATCCGCGCGGTCTCGACACCCTGGGGGTCTCGTCGCCCATGCACGCGCCCGACAGCCCGTCGCCGCGCTCGGCGGCCTCGGCCTCACGCCGCGGCTGACCGGGGCCGCCTGTCCCCCGCGCTGAGCCCGCGCCGCCCGCACCGTTCGCCCCGCGTCGCGGGCACCTCGGACGTGCGGGAGCATCACCTCACACGGAGGAGGCGCCGATGAGGAAGCAGCGCAGGGCAGCACGGGCCGGCTCGGACGCCGCCACGAGCCCGGCACCCGACCGCGACGTCGGCGCGGTCGCAGCGCCGGACGAGACCTCCTCTGGCGCCGCCCACGACCCGGGCAGGACGACCCGGGTGCTGCTCGACCCCGGCAACGTCTGGCGCACCGGTCTCGTCGTCGTCGGCCTCATCGTCCTCGTCGTCGTGGGCCGCTTCGTCCTCGCCCAGGGACGCTCGCTCATCTTCATCGTCGTGATGGCGTGGTTCGCCTCGCTCGCGATGGAGCCGGCGGTCGCCTGGCTGTCCCGACACATGCGCCGCGGCGCGGCGACCGGCCTCACCTTCGCCACCATCGTCCTCTTCCTCGTCGTCTTCTTCGGGCTGTTCGGCCAGCTCATCGTCGAGCAGGTGAGCGCGCTCGTGCAGAGCGCACCCGACCGCGCCCGTGACGCCCTGGACTGGGTGAACCAGCGGCTGGGCACGAGCTACTCCTTCGACGACCTCACCCGCAACCTCGACCTCACCTCCGACCGAGCCGCCGGTCTGGCCACCCAGCTCGCGGGCGGCCTGGTCGCGGCCCTCGGCTCCATCGCGGGGGCGGTGGCGAGCTTCTTCATGTTCGCCCTCCTGCTGTTCTACCTGTCGGCGGACGGTCCGCGCCTGCGCCGCTGGATCGCCTCGCTCTTCCCACCCCCGATCCAGAAGACGACGCTCGTCGTGTGGGACACGACGGCGGAGAAGACCGGACGGTACGTCACGGCCCGCCTCACCCTCGCGGCGGTCAACGCCACCGCCAGCACCATCGTCTTCCTCGTCATCGGCCTGCCGTCGTGGCTCGCGCTCGGCCTGTGGACCGGCCTCGTCGCGCAGTTCGTCCCGGCGATCGGCACGTACATCTCGATCGTGCTGCCGACGCTGGTCGGGCTGCTCAGCCCCAACCCGTGGCTCGGCGTCATCGTCGTGGGCTGGGCCGTGCTCTACCAGCAGGTGGAGAACCTCACGATCGAGCCGCGGATCAGCGCCCGCGCCGTCAACGTCCACCCGGCGGTGAGCTTCGGCTCCGTCATCCTCGGGACCTCCCTGTTCGGGATCGCCGGCGCGCTGCTCGCCATCCCGGTCATCGCCATGCTGCTCACCCTGCTCGACCTCTACCGCACGCGCTACGAGCTCGTCCCCGAGCTCGACGCGCCACCGGGCTCGGCCGCTGCCCACCCGGGCCGCGACCCCGCTCACGGCCCACCCGCGACCCGGCCCGACGACGCCGCGCCCGAGGGCCCGGCGTCCTCCGCCTGACGGGGGACAGGGGCACCGCGCCGGCACGTCCCGCCGATCTCTCGTCGCCTCATCGCGCCCGGTCGTCAGCGCACATGCGCCCGGAACGGCGAAGGACCCGCCGGGCCCCGGCTCTCGCCGAGATCCTGCGGGTCCTGCTCTGTGTCCGAGGGGGGACTTGAACCCCCACGCCCTAATACGGGCACTAGCACCTCAAGCTAGCGCGTCTACCTATTCCGCCACCCGGACGAGTGGTTCGCCATCAGCCCGGGGGCCGTTGGCGACGCGGGTAAACATAGCACGGCGCGACCGTGCGTTTCGAACCCGTACGGCCCGTTCCCGGCGAATGTGTCGAGCGCCACCGGGAGGGCGCCGGACACCGCCGTGTCACCGGGCCGCGACGCCTCCGGTAGGTCACACTGGGCACGGTTCACGGACTGGAGGAGGATGCGGGATGAGGCTCTTCGGCAAGGTGCGTAGTCTGCGCCCGGCCTCCCCCGACGCGCCCTCGGGCCCGGCGCCCTCCCCGGCCGGGCGGTCGCTCGGATGGGCCGCGCGGATGCCGCGTGCGGCGTCGGCGTCCGGCCGGCTCACCGTCCGCCGGATGCCCGAGCGGGCGGCGCGCGCCGACCGCGAGACGTTCGACGTGCCGCACTGGCTGCGCCGATACGGCCTCATGGCGTGGCTGTTCATCGGCATCGTCATCGTCGTCGCCGCGGTCGTGTTCGCCACCAGCCGGATCCAGGTGGTGTTCATCGCCGTCTTCCTCGCCCTCGTCGTCACCTCGGTGCTCTACCCGGTGGTGAGCTACCTCGCGCGGGTCATGCCCCGGCCGCTGGCGACGGTGATCGCGATGCTCGGCTCCCTCGCGGTCGTCGCCGGGATCTTCACCTACGTCATCACCTCGGTCGCCGGGCAGTGGTCCGACCTCGCCGACCAGTTCGGGCAGGGCATCGACGACATCTTCACCTTCCTCGAGACGGGCCCGCTGCCGGTCCACTTCACCCAGCAGGAGATCTACGACTCGATCAACACCTTCATCGGCGAGGCGCAGCAGTACATCTCGGCGAACGCCGGCACCCTCGCCGGTCAGGTGCTGAGCAACGCCGGCACCGTCGCGCTCATCTTCACGGTCCTCGCGCTGAGCATCTTCGTCACCGTCTTCTTCCTCACCCGCGGCGCGGACATGTGGCGCTGGTTCCTCAACCAGATGCCCGCCCGCTCGCGGGAGAACGTCCACCGCGCGGCGAGTGCCGGCTGGTACACGTTCGCCGGCTACGCGCGCGGCACCGTCATCATCGCCACCGCCGACGGCCTCATGGCCTTCGTCCTCCTCCTCATCGTCGGGGTGCCCCTCGCCGCGCCGCTCGCGGTGCTCGTCTTCATCGGCGCGTTCATCCCGCTCATCGGTGCCCCGCTCGCCATGATCATCGCGGCGGTCGTCGCGCTCGCGGCCGGGGGCATCGTCGACGCGCTCATCGTGACGATCGGCGTGGCCCTCATCGGGCAGATCGAGGGGCACCTGCTCCAGCCGCTCGTCATGGGCAGGCAGGTCTCCCTCCACCCGGTCGTCGTCGCCCTCGGTGTGACGGCGGGGACCTTCCTCGCGGGGCTGCTCGGCGCGATCGTCGCGATCCCCATGCTCGCCGTCGTCTGGGCCGTCTACGCCGCCCTCCACGTGCCCGACCCGCCCATCGAGGGCAACCTGCCCGACTCCAAGCTCGTCGCCGAGGGCATCAACCGCAGACGCCGGCGGTACAACGAGCGGGCGGTCGGCAACGCCGAGGACGAGCCCTCGTTCACCGGCGCAGACCCCGCCCTGACGCTCAGGCCCCGGTGAACGGCTCCGCGAAGGCGAACGTGCCGGTGAGCCCGGCGTACGCGGTGAGCGTGCGGACCTGGAACGCCGCGCCCCACGACGGGTCCGGCGCGCCCACGCCGACCGTGTCCGCGGGGACGAAGCCGAACCGGCCGTAGAAGGCGGGGTCACCGAGCAGGCCGACGAGCGGCTCCCCGAGGGCGTCGGCGGCACCGAGGACCGCGTGCATGAGCGCCGTCCCCACGCCCGCGCGCTGCCGGTCCGGCAGGACGCTCACCGGACCGAGCGCGAGCACCGGCTCCGCGCCGACCCGGGCGCGGGTGGCGAGGACGTGGCCGACGACGTCACCGTCCTCCACCGCCACCATGGACAGCTCGGGGATCCACGCAGGGTCCGCGCGCAGCCGCGCGAGGAGCGCGACCTCGCCGGGGTCCCCACCCGGCTCGACGGGCGGCGCACTGTGTGGGGCGCTGCGGAACGCCGCGCTCGTCAGGGCGCTGACGACAGCGACGTCGGCGGGCAGCTCGCGGCGGATGAGCACGTGGCCAGCCTCTCCCCGCCGTCGGGTGTCGTCAACGCCTTTGCCCGGGCGGGTCAGCGGAAGTCGCGCGAGCGGGAGGCGACCCGCAGCGGCAGGGCGCGCACGTGGTCGGCGACGAGGTTGAGCACCCCGTCCCCGCGCTCGACCGTCCCGCGCACGACGAGCGCCGCACTCGTCCGGGCGACCTGCCGGTAGCGGGCCCACAGGCCGGGGCTGCACACGACGTTGAGCAGGCCGGTCTCGTCCTCCAGCGACAGGAACGTCACCCCGCCCGCCGTCCCGGGCCGCTGCCGGTGGGTGACGACGCCGGCGGCCTCGACGCGGGTGCCGGACGCGCAGCCCGCGAGGGAGGCGATCGTGCGGATCCCGCGGGCGGTGAGGTCGGGGCGCAGGAACTGGGTGGGGAAGCTGTCCGGGGAGACGCCGGTCGCCCAGACGTCGGCCACCGCCGTCTCGACCTCGTCCATCCCCGGGAGCATCGGGGCCTCGTACCCGACGGCGGTGTGCGGCAGGGTGGCGTGCTCCTGGGCGAGCACGCCGGCGGCCCACAGCGCCTCGCGCCGCTCCAGGCCGAAGCAGTCGAGCGCGCCGGCGGTGGCGAGGGCCTCGAGCTGGGCGGCGGTGAGCCGCACCCGCCGGGCGAGGTCGGCGAGGTCGGCGAACGGGCCGCCGGTCTCCCGCTCGGCGACGAGCCGCTCGGCGGTCCGCTCCCCGATGCCGCGGACGGGCGCCAGCCCCAGGCGCACCGCGAGCGCCGGGTCCGGGTCCACGAGCCGCCGGCCGGCCGGGTCGCGCGGCACGTCCGCGTCGTCGGGCACTCCCCCGGCCTCGTGCGGCACGTGCCGCTCGACCACTGCCTGCGCCCCGGAGGTCTGGACGTCGGCACGCAGGACGCGCACCCCGTGGCGGCGGGCGTCGGCGGCGAGCGTCTGCGGGGAGTAGAAGCCCATCGGCTGGGCGGCGAGCAGCGCCGCGTAGAAGGCCTCGGGGTGGTGCACCTTGAGCCACGCGCTGGCGTAGACGAGGTAGGCGAAGGAGAAGGCGTGGGACTCGGGGAAGCCGAAGTCCGCGAAGGCCTTGAGCTTGTCGTAGATCTTCCCCGCGACCTCCTCGGTGACGCCGTTGCGTGCCATCCCCTCCATGAGCCGCGCGCGCAGCGCCTCCATCCGCTCGGTGGAGCGCTTGGAGCCCATCGCCTTGCGCAGCTGGTCCGCCTCGGCAGGACTGAAGCCGGCGACGTCGATGGCGATCTGCATGAGCTGCTCCTGGAACAGCGGCACCCCGAGGGTCTTGGCGAGGGCCGGCTCGAGCAGCGGGTGGAGGTAGGTGACCGGCTCCCGGCCCCGGCGGCGGTTGATATAGGGGTTGACGGAGTCGCCCTGGATGGGGCCGGGCCGGATGAGCGCGACCTCGACGACGATGTCGTAGAAGGTGCGCGGCCGCAGGCGCGGCAGGGTGGCCATCTGGGCGCGGGACTCGACCTGGAAGATGCCGACCGTGTCCGCCGCGCACAGCAGGTCGTAGACGCGCGGGTCCTCCTGCGGCAGGGAGTGCAGGCCCACCGGCGGGGTGCCCGGCGCCGCGTGCGCGTTGACCTCCGCGAAGGCGAGGCGCAGCGCGGTGAGCATCCCCAGGCCGAGGAGGTCGAACTTCACCAGCCCGGCGTCGGCGCAGTCGTCCTTGTCCCACTGCAGGACGGTGCGTCCCGGCATGGTCGCCCACTCCACGGGGCACACCTCGATGACCGGCCGGTCGCACAGCACCATCCCCCCGGAGTGGATGCCGAGGTGGCGGGGCAGGCGCAGCATCCGCTCGGCGACGTCGACGACCTCCTCGGGGATGGCGCCGACGTCGTCGGCGGGCGCGGGGCCGCGACCGTCCCGGGCGCCGCGGGCGTCGCCGCCGTCGTCGGGGCTGCGCAGGCTGCGCCACCGCTCGATGGACTTGCTCCACGCGTCCTGCTGCCCGACGTCGTAGCCGAGCGCGCGGGCGGCGTCCCGCACCGCCGAGCGCGGCCGGTAGGAGATGACGTTGGCCACCTGCGCGGCGTGGGTGCGCCCGTAGCGCTCGTAGACGAACTGGATGACCTCCTCGCGGCGGCCGGACTCGATGTCGAGGTCGATGTCCGGCGGGCCGGAGCGTCCCGGGGAGAGGAAGCGCTCGAACAGGAGCCGGTGCTGGACGGCGTCGACGGCGGTGATGCCGAGCGCGAAGCACACCGCGGAGTTCGCCGCCGAGCCGCGTCCCTGGCACAGGATCCCCTGCTCGCGGCAGAAGTCGACGATCTCGTGGACGATGAGGAAGTAGCCGGGGAAGTCGAGGTCGATGATGACCTCGAGCTCGTGCTCGATCATCGCGTAGGCGCCGGTGATCCGTTCGGCCCCGCGCGGCCCGTAGCGCTCGGCGGCGCCGCGGTAGGTGAGCTCGCGCAGCCAGGTGGCCTCGGTGTGCCCGGGTGGGACGGGGTGCGGCGGCAGGTTGGGGGCGACGAGCGCGAGGTCGAAGGCGCACTCGGCGCCGAGCTCGGCCGCCGTCGTCACCGCCTGCGGGTGGCGGGCGTGGATCGCGGCCATCTCGACGGCGGAGCGCAGGTGGGCGGCGGTGGGCGGACGCCAGCCGTCGATCTCCTCGAGGGTGGCGCGGGCGCGGACCGCGGCGAGGACGTCGGCGAGCGGCTGGTCGGCGGGCCGGGCGCAGTGGACGCCGCCGGTCGCCACGAGCGGGAGGCCCGCGGCGGCGGCGAGCTCGGCGAGCGCGTCGTTGCGCGCGGAGTCGAGCGGGTCGCCGGTGTCGGTGATCTCGACCGCGACGTTGCCGCGCCCGAAGAGGGCGGTGAGCTCGTCGAGGGCGGCACGGGCGGCGGAGGGGCCACCGTCCGCGAGCGCCCGCCGCACCGCGCCCTTGCGACAGCCGGTGAGGACGAGCCACTGCCCGTCCGCGGCCTCCGCGAGCGCCGGCAGACGGTGGTCGCTGCGCCCCTTCTCCCCCGTGGCCAGGTGCCCCTCGGCGATGGCCCGGGACAGCGAGCGGTACCCCTGCGGCCCGCGCGCGAGGGCGAGCAGGTGCGTGCCGGGCGGGTCCATCTGCCCGGTGGCCCGCTCGGTCGCCCCGAGGGTGAGCTCGGCGCCGACGACGGCCGGCAGCCCGAGCCGGCGGGCTGCCTCGGCGAAGCGGACCACCCCGTACAGGCCGTCGTGATCGGTGAGCGCCAGGGCCTCCAGGCCGAGACGGTGCGCCTCGACGGCCAGCTCCTCCGGCTGGCTCGCGCCGTCGAGGAAGCTGAACGCGGAGTGGGCGTGCAGCTCGGCGTAGCGCGGGGTCCGCACTCCACCTCGCTCGTCGTACATGTGTTCGAGTGTACGCCCGGTGCGGCAGGTCTACTCTCGCGTCATGGACGACGACGTCACCCAGCCAGTACCCGCCGACCCGGCCCCGGCGCCCCGCCCCGACCTCCGCCTCGCGGGCGGAGGAGGTAGCGACGGGTGGCCGGTCGAGCCGGCGACGCACACCTACGAGGAGGTCACCGACCCCCCTCCCCCTCCGGTGTGGTTCGACGCGCCGGACACCGACGGCTGACGGAGCACCTCCGCCACGCTCGCGAAGCTGTCCGCCCCGTGCCCGGCACGGACCCCCGCGCTGCGAGGTCGCGCAGCACCTGCGGCAGGCCGCCGTCGAGGCCGAGCTCCGCGCTCGTCGCGACGATGTGCTCGAGCGCCGCGAGCTCCATCGCCAGCCGGTCCTCCGTACCCGGGTAGCTGCGGGCGTCGACCTCGGCGGCGAGACCGGCGAACGTCTGCGGCAGGAGCGAGGCGATCTGCTCCGCGTAGGGCAGGAACCGCCGGGCGGACACACCCTGGGCGGTCGTCATCGCGGCGGCGTGGAGGAAGGAGGCCATCGCGGCGAAGTAGACCGAGCATGGCGACGTCGTGCCGCCCCAGGTGGTCTACTCCCCCTCGGGGAGAGGGGAGTCCCGGATGGACCGGATCTCAGCGATCCGCCGGGAACAGTGACGGTCGGCGGGCCGGGTTACCGTAGCCCCTGCCCACCCACCGCCGAGGAGGTGACGACGACGGACGAGGACCACCCGCCCAGCCCTGGCTCGCGCAGGCTGCTACTCGTCGCGCGCACCGTGCTGCTCCCGCTCGCGCTCACCGTGCTGCTCGCCGTCGCCCTCGCGCGCGGCATCGAGCTCGTCCACGTCCAGACCGAGCCGTGGCAGGAGCCCGCGGAGCGGTGGGCCTCGCTGCCGGGCCGGCTGCACCTGCTCGGCGCGCTCACCGTGTGGCCGTTCGTCGCGCTCCTCCTCGCCCTCACCGGCTCGTTGTGGGCCACGGCGCTCCTCTCCCTCGCCGCCGGGGCCGTCATCGCGGTCGCCGACCACGAGAAGATGACGATGCGCGGCGAGCCGCTCTTCCCGAGCGACATCGCCTACCTCGCCAACCCGGGGCTGCTCCTCGACTCCGCGGGGATCAGCACCCCGCTCGCCGTGGGCGCCGTCGTCCTCCTCCTCGGTGCGCTGGCCGCCGTCGCCCTGCTCTCCTGGCGCCGCCGGGACCGCCGGTCCCCCACCGAGCGACGGTGGCGCTGGGCCACCCGCACCGCGCTCGGACTGGCCGCCGTCGTCGGCATCGTCGTCGTCTCCGGCTTCAACGAGTCCGACAACCCCCTGCGCGAGGCCTACGAGGACATCCCCATCACCTGGGCGTCGTGGAACCAGGTGCAGAACTACGCGGAGAACGGCTTCGTGGCCGGCGCGCTGTACAACCTGCCGGGCGAGGCGATGGCCCGGCCGGAGGGGTACGACGCCGAGCGGATGGCCGAGGTCGTCGCCACCTACGAGCAGGTGGCCGCCGCCGCCAACGCCGACCGCGACCCGGGCGCGCTCGACGACGTCAACGTCGTCCTCGTCCTCGCCGAGAGCTTCACCGACCCGACCCGCCTCGCGGGCCTGGAGGTGGCGGAGGACCCGATCCCCTTCACCCGCTCCCTCATGGAGCGCACCCCCTCGGGCACGATGCTCAGCTCCGGCTTCGGGGGCGGCACGGCGAACGTGGAGTTCGAGGTGCTCACCGGGATGGCGGTCGCCGGCTTCGAGCCGCAGATGCACGCCCCCTACCCCATGCTCATCCCGCACCAGGAGTCCTTCCCCTCGGTCGTCCACCGCCTGGGCGGCAACCACGGGACGCTGACCGTCCACCCCTACGCCGCGGGGTTCTACCGCCGCGAGACCGTCTACCCGCGGCTCGGGTTCGAGCGGTCGATCTTCCGGGACGGGATGACGCACCAGGACCGCGTGGACGCCGACATGCACATCTCCGACGCCGCGACGTACGCGGAGGTGCTCGACCAGCTCGACGCCTCGCAGGCGCCGCTGCTCGTCAACGTCGTGACGATGCAGAACCACAGCCCCTACCTCGGCAACCACCTCGACCCGGTCGAGGTGAGCGGGGCGTTCGGCGACGACGCCGCCGAGGAGGTCGGGCAGTACCTGCGCGGCCTGCGGCACTCCGACGACGCCCTCGCCGACTTCCTCGCCGAGCTCGCCTCGCGCGAGGAGGAGACCGTCGTCCTGCTCTACGGCGACCACCTCCCGGCGATGTACCCCGACGAGGTGCGCTCGGCGAACGACGACCAGACGCTGCGCGAGACGCCGTGGCTGCTGTGGGCCAACACCGGGCTCACCGGCCTCGACGTGCCGCCGGTCCTCGGGCCCAACCACCTCGTCACCCAGCTGCTCACCGCCACCGGCGCCCCGCTCACGCCCTTCGACGCCCTGCTCACCGAGCTGGCGGGCGAGGTCGCGGCGGAGGAGGCGGGCATCGTCCTCGACGGGCAGGGGCGGCAGGTCGACCCGGAGGACCTCTCCCCCCGGGCCCAGGAGCTGCTGGAGGACTACCGGCTCGTGCAGTACGACCTGTCGGTCGGGGAGCGGTACGCGCTCGACCGGCTGCTGGAGGTCCCGGGCGACTGAGGCCCCCGGCCCGATGTCGGTGCCCGGCGATAGCGTGGCACCAGCACCGAGGGAGGTGGTCACCGTGGCGGTCGCACAGGCAGAGCAGGGCTGGTCCACCGACCTGCCCGTGGCCGCCTGGACCGACGACGACGCCGCCTGGCCCTGGGACGACGAGGCTCCCGAGCCCGGGCCGCTGCCGCCGGATCCGCTGGACGGTGCGGCGTTCGCGCCGGAACGCCTGCCCGGGATGGCGCCGGGGCCGCACCTGGCACGGGTGCTCGAGGGCATCGACCCCGCCTCGCTCGACGAGTACGACCTCGTCGAGATGATCGCCGGCTACCAGCGGGTCGCGGCGTGGGCGCAGTCGAGCATGGCGCACCTCGCGGCGCGGCTGTCCCGGCGGCCCGCGCTCAACCCGCGCTCGCCGCTCCCGGGGGACGACACGACGCTCGACGTCACCGCCGAGGAGCTCGCGCCACGCCTGGGCGTCTCTCGGTTCGCGGCCCGGCGGCTGGTCGACGCCGGCCGGGCGTTCCGCCTGCGGCTCGAGGACACCGCGGCCGCGCTCCACGAAGGGCGGATCGACTACCCCAAGGCGTGCGTCCTCCTGCGGCTGCTCGCCGACCAGCCCGACGACGTCGCCTGGGAGGTGCAGCAGCTCGTGCTGCCGCACGCCCCGCACCAGACCGTCACCCAGCTCGAGCGGGCGGTGAGCCTGGCGGTCATCGCCGTCGACCCGCACCGCGCGACCGCCCGGGCCCGCGCGGCCCGCCGCGGGCGGCGCGTGGACCACCCGCGCGCGCTGCCCGACGGCATGGCCTCGCTCTACGCCGTCCTGCCCGCCACCGACGCCGTCGGCCTCGACCTCGCCCTGGAGGCCGCGGCGCGCACCGCCCGGGCCGCCGGCGACTCCCGCACGATCGACCAGCTCCGGGCCGACGCCCTCGCCCTCCTCGGCCACGCCGCCCTGGAGCAGGGGTTCGTCGGGGTGCCGGGTTCGGGCCCGGCCGGTGAGCCGGACCAGGACCGGAGCCGCCGTGACCGATCCACGGATGGCCGGCCATCCCCGGCGCCGGAGCCGTCGTTGTCCGCGGCTCCGGACAGTCCGCCCGGCGAGCACGGCCCGAATGTCCCTGCCTTCGACGTGGGCAACACCTTCCTGCGCACGCCGCACCTGCCGATCGGGACGATCGGAGGGCGCCGCGCCCAGGTCAACGTCACCGTGCCGCTGTCCGTGCTCCTCCCGCCGGAGGTCCTCCAGGTCCCGCGGACACCCGCATGCCAGAGCCGAGGGGACAACTGTGCCCACTGCGGCTCCGTGCAGCCGCCGAGCGCGCCACCCGTGGTCACCGATTCGCGCCCGCCACGCGGTCTCGCTGACCCCAGCCCACCATCCGGCGTCGCTGACCCCAGCCCGCCACCCGGCGTCCGCTCGCCCCAGGAGCTACCCGACGCTCCCCCGCCCGACGACCTCCCACCCGACTGGTACCCCGGGCCGACCCCGGCCGAGGTCGCAGTGCTCGAGGGGTACGGGCCGATCACTCCGGACGTCGCGCGGGCGCTCGCGCTCAGGGGTGGCACGTGGCGCCGGCTCGTCACCGACCCGCTGAGCGGCCGGCTGCTCGACGTGGGGCGCACCCGCTACCGACCGCCTGCCGCACTGGCCGAGCTCGTCCGGCTGCGTGACCGCACGTGCGTCAGCCCGACGTGTACCTCCCCCGCGCGCGGCTGCGAGCTCGACCACGTCGAGCCCTGGCACGCGGGCGGTGCCACCAGCTCCGACAACCTCGCCACGGTGTGCGCCCGCGACCACCGCGTGAAGAGCACCGGCGCGTTCGGCCTCGAGCACCTCGGTGACGGCACCTTCGTGTGGACCACGGCCACCGGGCACCGCTACCGCCGCGACCACACCGGCCGGATCACCCACCTCACCGCCCACGTCCACCCCGGCGACCCGCCGTTCTGACCGGCTCGGGACTCACCCGAGCCGGACCACGCTCCCTGGCGGCGGTGCCCGGGCCGCGTGAGGATGGGGGCATGGAGCGTCCCGGTGCCGGGGACCGGGTCGGCGAGGCGATGGCCGAGGTCGACCGGCGCACGTTCCTGCCGCCCGACCAGCACCGGTTCGCCGACGCCGACCAGGCGCTGCCCATCGGGCACCATGCCACCTGCTCCCAGCCGAGCACCGTCGCCCAGATGCTCGTCCTGCTCGGCGCCGCACCGGGGCACCGGGTGCTCGACGTCGGCTCCGGCTCCGGCTGGACCACCGCGATCCTCGCCCGGCTCGTCGCCCCGGCCGGCGAGGTCGTCGGGGTCGAGCTCGAGCCGGCGCTCGTCGACGTCGGCCGGGCGAACCTCGCGGCCTTCACCACGACGCGCGGCGGCGGCGCCCCTGCCCGGATCGAGCCGGCCGTCCCCGGCGCGCTCGGCCTGCCCGCCCACGCCCCCTACGACCGGATCCTCGTCTCGGCCGAGGCCGGGCACCTGCCCGAGGCGCTCGTCGACCAGCTGGGCGACGGCGGCCGGATGGTCCTGCCGGTCCGCGGCCGGCTCGTCCTCGCCCGCCTGGACGGCGGGCGCCTGCGCACCGACTCCTACGGCAGCTACCGCTTCGTCCCCCTCCGCCCGCCGTGACACGGCGGCGTCAGGGGTGCGGCGCACCCCGAGGGTGTCGGCGCCGTCGCCGTCCCAGTCACCGGCGAGGGCGACGTCACGGGCTTGCCGTAGGTGAGGACGACGTCGGCGTTGCCGCGGGCGATGGTGTTCTCCACCAGGTACTGCGCGCCGCGCCGCACCGTGAGGGTGTCGCGCCCGTCCCCGTCACCGACCAGGACGGAGTCGCTCGCGAGGCCACCGCGGCGGAGGCCGGAGCCCCAGCCTCAGCGACCTCGTCCTGCTCAAGCTGCACGCCGGCGTCGGCGGGGCCGTCGTCATCGGCCGCGCGGTGCACCCGGGGCGCCGCGGCGGTGCCGGGGAGCTCGGGCACGTGCCAGTCGTCCCGCACGGGCCGCTGTGCCGGTGCGGCGGGCGGAGGTGCCTGGAGGTGTACGCGGGCGTGCCCGCCGTGCTCGGGCCGCTCGCCGGCGCCGGTGAGCTGGTCGCGGCGCCGGTGCGCGAGGCGGTGGCGCGCACCGCGCTCCCCCTCAACGCCGACGTCGACGTGGGAGCTGGGCGGGGACGCCGGCCCGCTGGGGGCCGCCGCCCTGGCTCTCGTCTCGGTCCCGGCCTGACCTCCCCGTCCTGCCGCGCCCCGGCACCGCCCACCCAGCGCCCACCGCCGGCCGCCCGGCTCAGTCGTAGACCCCCTCGAGCCACCACGTGCCGGACTCGAGGGCGAGCAGCCGGGCCACGCCGTCGGACAGGACGACCTGCAGCCAGGCCCGGCGCCGCCCGCGCGCCCACCAGCGCTCCCACATCGACCACGGTCCCGCCCAGCCGACCACCTCCCGGCTCTCGCCCTCGTCGACGACGCGTGCGGGCTCCCCGCTCAGCCGGGCCCGGGCGTCGACCGTGACGGGGCGGCGGGCGACGTCGAGGACGTCGACGGCGCGGCGCTCCTCGAGCAGGGTGCCCGGGGCCGGGGAGGGCAGCTGCCCTGGCCAGGGCGCGTCGGGCCGCAGGACCGGGACGGGCTCGTCCCCCCACGCGACCAGGCGCACCCGGGTGCGCGGGTCGCGGCCGCCCTGCAGGACGGGGACGAGCACCCCCTCGGCGCCGAGCAGCCCCTGGACGCGCAGCGCCGCCCGCTCCGCCTGGACCTCCCCGCGCCCGCGCCGCCCCCACAGGCCCTCGCTCACCGCCGCTGCGGGGCTGACCTCCTGGGCGAGCAGCTCCAGGTGCACGAGCGGGGCGCTCGGCGGGCGGGCGCTGCGCCCGGCCAGCCAGCCGTCGAGCTGCCAGCGCACCCGGTCTGTGAGCTCGGCGGCGCTCGGGGCGACGTCCAGCCGCCAGGTGCGGGCGAGCTCGGTGCCGTCCTCCGTGCGCGCGAGCACCTCGACCCGGCCGCAGACGACGCCGCGGCGCTGCAGCCGCTCGGCGAGCTCCTCGGCCAGGGCGCGCGCGGCGAAGGCCGCGACGTCGGACCGGGCGGCGGGCGGGTCGAGGTCGGTGCGGACGGTGACGTCCTGCTCGGGCCGCCGCGGCGCGGGGACGGCGACGTCCCCGCCGCGGGCCAGCCGGTGGGCGAGCAGACCGAGGGTGCCGAACCGTGCCGCGACGTCCCCCGGCTCCAGGGCCGCGAGCGCGCCGAGGGTCCGCAGCCCGAGCCGCCGCAGGAGGTCGGTGAGCTCCCCGAGCTCGGCCCGCCGCTCCCGGGTGGTGGCGGCGAGGTCGAGCAGCCGCACATCCTGCGGGGCGAGGAAGTCCGCAGCCTCGCCCGGCGGCACGAGCACCCCGGCCCGCGCCGCGAGCAGCGCGGCGAGCAGTCCGTCGGCCACCCCCACCTGGCACTCGGCGCCGGTCTCCTCGGCGACCGTCCCGACGAGCAGCGCGGCGAGCTCCTCCTCACCGCCAGCGTGCCGGCTGGGCCCGCGGGCGGGCATGAGCAGGACACCCGGCCGGGCGACCTCGACCCCGACGACGACGTCCTCCACCGCCTGGACCAGCGGTTCGAAGGCCCGGGCGTCGCGGTTCTCGTCCGCGGCGAGCAGGACGAGCTCGGGGCACAGCCCCTGGGCGGTGCGCCGGCGCATGCCCCGGCGCACCCCCGCCGCGCGGGCGGCCGCGGAGCACACGAGGACCCCGCGGGAGTCGTGCACCGCGACGGGCTCGTGGCTGCCGACCGCACCCTCGGCGACGGCCGCGGCCACCGGCCAGTCCGGCACCCACAGCACCGCGCGCCGCAGCCCCGGGAGCCCGGCCGGTGCCGGGACGGTGGCGGGGGCGCTCATCAGGACACCGCCTGCAGGGAGGGACGAGCACCCGCGACGGGCTGCGGCGCGGCCACCGTGAGCTCCTGGTCGGCCACGGGACCGAGCCCGGCGGGGCCGAGGGACACCCTGACCCGGCCGGCCGCCCCGCTGCGGGAGCGGCCGTGGACGGTGACCTCCCCGCCCGTCACCCGGCCCCAGCCCCTGCCCACCCCGGTGCTGCGGGCCTCCCCCGCCCGCAGCACG